>NZ_JACLQV010000007.1:0-106650 GCF_016648915.1 Streptococcus sp. 3.1
ACATAAAAAAAGAGAAGACCTATCAGGTCCTCTCTAGATGTTAGCTTTTCGTCACCCACTACAGTTGACAAAGAGCCCTCTTTAAACAGTTTGTTCTAGGCAAAAAATATGGCTCTAATACGTTTCCAACGTCTGCGGTCAACAAAGAGATAAACGATTAGGGCAATTAAAGCTATAAGCCCAGATACTATAGCGTTGACTACTAGGGCAATCCAGAACTTACTTGCAAAGAAGACAATACCTCCTAGCAAGGCAGCGATGAAAATTGTAAGAATAAAGATACCCATATAGAGCCACTGTCCGCCACCCCGATTGAAGAGCTGAGTGACTTCCTGCCAATTCACTTCCAATAATTTAAGGTCACGTTCAAAGAAATAGCCACCTACAAGATAGGTTGTTACGAGAAAACCAAGAGCGAAACTTGCCACCAAAATAGGATGGAGATGTGCAAGGAATATTAAACCAAGTCCTCCTAGTAAGAGGGATACACCGACTTGCAAGCCATAGAAAATCCAAAACTTTTGACGAAGATAGTCACCCGTATTGATTGGCAGGCTACGGATAAAGTCAAAGTTTGTTCCCTCTAAGGAAGTTGCCACCCCAAGAAAACTTGTTGGTTGCGCTGAAAAGAAACCAAAGGCAATTCCGACTAAAAGCATGAGCCCGAAATAGTCTGGACCTAAATCTTTCAAAAAGAAGGCACCTCCGCCCAGCATGATCATATATAATACTGGTACCACATAGGTATTGATAATGAGGGTTGAGTTTCCCAAAGTAGATAAATGATGGCGAACCAAGACCTGTCTTTGACTTCGAGTAACAACTTTTACCTGAGTCTTTCTAGCCTTTTTGTTATAAATGGCTTCGTGGAAATAACGAGGCATTCTGACTTTATAAAACCAAAGACCCAAGATAAGCACTGAGATAAGAGGAAGATAAAAATTTAGTAGAGCCTCCGGAGATAGAGGAGCAGCTACCACATCATAGTAACCTCTTAGATAAGGCAACAAAGGAAAATCGATATGTCCAGCACCCTTAACATAACCATTAAGAAAACCAACCATCATGATAGGGAACATAATCAATAGGGTTGACAGGGTCATCAAAATAGTCGAATAGAGCTTTTGACGAGAACTGCGAACAATCAGCGTTCCAACACTATTAGACAGAATCACTGAAAAAACGAGATTGATAAAGAGAGAAACGATAAAGGATAGAAACCCCACGACTATCCCCAGCGGGCCAATAAATTGCCAGTAAGCTAGAATGAGAAGACTAAGGATAGGTACCATGAAGGTCATCCCAACCATAGAACCTGACAAGGTCTTGGCCAAAAAGACTTCTGATGGCTTTAAGGGAAGAGGCAGATAAGCCTTGCTATCCTTACTATCGTAAAAGGTACTATAGAGAGCCGTAAAAGTCTGGAGAAGCCCCATGACTGAAAATGTCAAAAGATATAGGGTTAAGACTCCAGGATTGGCCTTATAATCGACACCTACAAAAAGATAGCTATATACAACCGTAAAAACAATTAAAATCAAGAGTTGTTGTCTAAGCATGGCATTAACGATGGAGAAATTAGCCTTTTTCTTTTTCTCCTGACGTTTCTGTAGGTTAGTTACTGCTTGAGGATTTGCATAGAGGAGATTAATTTTAAAAAGCTCCCAAACATGGTTCCAGTTCATGACTACACCTCCTCGATCTTACGTCCAGCCATTTCCAGATAAATAGTTTCCAAATCCTTGTCAGGGTACTGAGACTTAAGTTCCGCTAGAGACCCTTGGAAGATGAGTTTTCCTTTCTTCAAAATAGCAATACGATCACAGAGCTGCTCAGCTACACTTAGAACGTGGGTTGAAAAGAGCACACTATTACCCTCCTTAGCGTGGTTACGCATGGCTTCTTTCAAATCATAAGATGCCTGTGGATCCAGACCAGTCAAAGGCTCATCCAAAACCCAAATCTGCGGATTTACCAGAAGAGCACCGATAACGACAACCTTCTGACGCATACCGTGAGAGAAGGAAGAAATGAGGTTATAGCGACTTTCCGTCAAGTCAAAGGTAGCCATAAGATTAGTCAAACGTTCCTCAACCTGACTAGCTTCCAAATCATAGATACGTGTCAAAAAGTACCAATAGTCATTAGCAGTTAAATTTAAGAATAAGTCTGGTGAATCTGGCACATAAGCGATTTTTTTCTTGATAGCATCACGATGTTGGCTGAGGGCCATATCATCGACGTAAACTTCACCGTAGCTAGCTTCAATGATAGACGTCAAAATGGAAATAGTCGTGGTCTTACCAGCCCCATTGTGACCAATCAGACCAAAAATCTCACCATCTCGAATCTCGAGGTTAAGATCTGAGAGAGCATCCTTATCTTCATAACGTTTCGTTACGTGTTCAAAACGAATCATCTTTTATCCTTTCTTGAGAATCTATTTAACAATAGTCTCATTTTACACTTTATATTAGATTATAAATTAGAGTTGTTACCTTGTTTTTTATGAACAATACTCTAAGAACACTGGCAATAGATTTAGATAAGGCTATTTCCTTACCTTCTCATTTATTGTATCATTTCAAAGATACAATTTCAAGAAAACGTTTGTAAAAACGAGACAATTTTGCATTCGATCTTTGATAATGCTAAACTTATAGTATTTAGAATAAATAGGAGGAAAATCACTGATGCCAACTGGAATTATCATCAACTCGCTATCTATTATCTTAGGAGGAATCGCTGGAGGGCTCTTCGGGGACTATCTCAGAGACGATTTCAAGGAAAATCTTAACCTTATCTTTGGTCTAGCCTCTATGGTAATGGGGATTAGCGCTATTATGAATATGGTTAATATGCCTGCGGTTATCTTTGCAGTAGTTATCGGTACCATCCTTGGGCTGGCCCTAAAATTTGGAAACCTCATCAACAAGGGAGCTGGGCTTATGGAAAAAGGCTTGTCCAAGATTACACCAAGCAAGCAAACAGGGTTAGCTCACGATGAATTTTATGCGCAGCTCTTGACAGTTATCGTCCTTTTTTGTGCGAGTGGTACAGGAATTTACGGGAGTCTTGAGTCTGGGATGACAGGCGATGCTTCTATCTTAATTTCTAAATCTATCCTAGATTTCTTTACGGCTATGATTTTCTCTTGTAGTCTAGGCTACATCGTCTCCATGATTGCCATTCCACAATTTATCGTTTTCTTCCTCCTCTTTGTGAGTGCTGGTTTCATTCTCCCTCTAACAACAAAAGCCATGATTGGAGACTTTAAGGCTTGCGGGGGCTTTCTCATGATTGCGACCGGTTTTCGTATTATGAAACTGCGTCAATTCCCAACAGCAGATATGATTCCAGCCATGATTCTGGTTATGCCTATTTCCTGGGCCTGGGTCAATTGGGTGGTTCCTTTGATTAGTTGATATTAGGATTAAAATAAACTAAAACCGTTAGTCTCATGCTGACGGTTTTTATCTCTATTTATTGCTATTATGGATCCTAACTATTAAAAACTAGTAATGTTTGTGGCAGTTAATTCTAATTTTTCTAACCTTGTTTAGACTAAGATGAGTTTGTTATAATAGCCCTTGTAGGCCTAAGCAACCTACAAGATACTTTTTTTCATAACTATTTCCATCCTCTAATATTTTAACGAACTTACAATACTGATGGAAATCTATCGAAAAGACTGGTGTGTGCACACCGGTCTTTTTTGGTGGGATTAAGACACAAAAAACCACTCTTTCACCATGAAAGAATGGTTAGGCTATAGCTTATACTTCTACGACTTCCAAGTCTTTTCCACCTAGGAGAATAAGGTATTTATCAATCTTATCTATTTGATAGGCTTGGCTGAGTGCTTTAGCATAGAGGCTCATTTGACCTTTGTAACGTTCCTTAAGTTCACTAGGATGAGTGAAGCGGTCCGTCTTATAGTCAAAGAGGACAATACGGTCTTCAAGAAGAAGGTAGCCATCGATGATACCACGGACGACAAAATCTTCTTTACTAGCGGGATCTTCTGCCAACATAGCAAATGGTGCTTCACGACGCAACTTACCACGGTTAGCTAGAATGAGCTTCCCAAGTTCGGTGTCAAAGAAGCCTAGTAACTTTTCTAACTGCACACGCGCCTTAACTTGATCATCTGCCGATACCCGACTCAACGCCTGTGTCAAATCTTGGAGGGTCACCTTGTCAGAAAGAATCAAGCGTTGCATGAGTTCATGGGTGGCTGACCCAACTGCAGCTCCAGTGACCTTAGTTTTTTGCCCAAAGTCTGGAAGCTCAAAGGTAGTGGTAGTCTCAAGAGGTTGCACTTCCTCTTTCTTATCCATAATATCCACCCCTTCGGTATCCATAACAGGTTCGTGGAAGGCTTTGAGCTGGCTCGGCGTACGCACAGATGGAAGGTCAATCGCTGGTGCATAAAGCTGGTTGAGTTTTTCAACACTTTCTAAGACAGTTAGAGCACGCTTAATGTCTTCCGTCTGGCGATTGTTAGATAAATCATCAGCATCTACTGCTGCTTTAACTTCAACCTGACCAATAGCCTCTGGCGTCAACTCCTCAGCCTCAACAAAGCGAACAGTAAACTTGAGATCCTTTCTCATAAAGGCGGTATCCAAAGCCATAACCCAATCCTGATAAGTAGCGATTTGGTCACGGAGAGCTACTGATAGGCGATTATTTTCGACATCCGTGCCAAATTGCTGGGTTAACTTTTCCTTACTACCCTTACCAACCAGGTAGAGTTTTTTCTCTGCACGTGTCATTGCAACATAGAGCAGACGCATCTCTTCTGAGATACTTGCTCTGCGCTCTTCCCTACGATTTTCCTGGAAGGTTAAGGTCTCTAGAACAACATTTAACTTGGGCAAATTGGTGTTTATCTGGTCTTTAAGGTCAGCTAGGTACTTAATGCCAAGTCCTTTTTCACGGTTGATAATATACTTACCACTTAGTCCATCCCTACTGTGACCAATGAACTTGCGATTCATCTGCAAGACAAAAACATACTTGAATTCTAGCCCCTTGGACTTGTGAATCGTCATAAGGCTAACGGCATTTTTAGGAACCAAGTCTGTCACTTCCTCTAGGTCGTTACCGCTAGAAATGATCTTATCAATCATACCAATAAAACGAGAAAGTCCCTTAAAACCAGTCTTTTCATAGGCATTGGCTCGCAAGGCAAGGGCGTAGAGATTGGCCTGGCGTTGCTCAGCTCGTGGAAGACTGCCAACATAATCATAATAGAAACGATCGTCATAAATCTTCCAAATGAGATCGTAGAGCGAGTGCCACTTACTGTAATCACGCCAATCTGCCAGAGTCTCAGTGAAAAGGGTCAACTTGGCATCAAGTCCTTGCGTGACAACTTCCGGATGGAGGCCTGATTGCGTATGGGCTGCAAGAAGCTTGTCATAGAATTGCCCCTCATCAGCCTGGACAGCAATACGAGCCAAATCATCCTCGTTGAAATTAAACATCGGTGAACGAAGGAGGGCAACGAGGGCATAGTCATTAAGAGGATTATTGATGGCACGAAGGGTATCCAACATAATCATAACTTCTAGTGACTCTAGGTAGCTTGACTTGTACTCGTCAGGAACCAAGGGAATTCCGTGCTCCTCAAAGCTTGCCATCAAGTCCAGATAGGTGTTGCGGGTTGGTGCTAGGAGGGTAATGTCCTCAAAACGTACACCCTGCTTATGCAGACTGATAATTTCTTTGATAACCAAGGAAATCTCACCACTACTGATAGGTTGATCAGAACCTTCCTCGTCAGGAGTCATACTAGCTTCATCACTATTGTAAATCAGAACCTCTGTCACATTTTCAGGATGGGGTTCTTTTTGCTTCTCGCTACCCGCTACCAACATGTGTGTCTTGTCATAGAGGATGTCCCCGATTTCCTGGTCCATGAGGTGGCTAAAAACACCATTGGTCGCATCAAGAACTTCAGATTGGCTACGGAAGTTCTCTTTAAGGAGAATCAGCTTACCTGCATCTGGATTTTCAAGGAAAAGCTGGAACTTGCCATTAAAAATCTGAGGATCCGCCTGACGGAAACGATAGATGGATTGCTTGATATCTCCCACCATGAATCGGTTGTGACCGTTAGAGAGGAGCTCCAATATGCGTTCTTGAGTATGGCTATTGTCTTGATACTCGTCTACCATTACTTCATGGTAACGGTCACGGTAGCTGGCTGCCACCTCTGGATTTTCCTCCAAAATACGGATGGCAAAGTGGGCAATATCTGAGAATTCAAAGGCATTTTCCTGAATCTTGGCCTGTAAATACTGGTCTGAAAAATCAAGCACAAAGGCCTGAAGCAGCTCTAACAGAGGTAGGATGTCATCATTATGCTTGGTCAAAACCTCGAGGACCGTTAGTTGGGTATCAATCTCACGCAACTGGGCCACAAACTCATTTTTGGTCTTGTTGTAAGCTTCCTTGTAGGCCTTGAGTTCCTCGTCTTTAGGACGGGTCATATTTGTCAAGCCAGTCCCTCCTGACAGAGTCAAGAGTTGTTTGAGCAAGTCCTCCATATCGGTTTGGTCATTGGCCAAGGCTCCCTCCAGAAGGCTAATGGCATCTGACACATTATTCAGATACTTGGCCTTGGCAAATTCACGCTGAGCTAGACCTAAATGGTCTCTTAAGAAGGCTAAGAAATCAGCCAACAAGCCATCTTTGAGACCCTCTAAAAGCTCAACTTTAGCCTTGTCTGGCTTGGCACCCGTCTGCCCTTTTAAGAGATTCTGACGTAGCCATTTTTCAGGACCTGCAGTAGCCTGAGAAAAGTTATAGACATCGTAAACTAGATCACGGAAGGCCTTACTAGTCTTACCATTTCCAGCGAAGTTGCGGACCAATTTTTGGAAAAGTTGGGCATCCTTCCCTTGCATGTAATCATTGAAAAGATCGGTATAAACCTCATTTTTCATGAGTGTCTGCTCAGCAGGATCTGTCATAATGCGGAAAATAGGTGACACCCCCAGGAGATAGCCATACTGATTGACCAATTTCTGGGTGAAGGCATCCATGGTTCCAATATCAGCCGTCCCAATTTTGGCAATCTGGTCTGAAAGAAAGGCACGCTCTTCATCCGTCTCAACTTCTCCCAACTGCTCTGTCAGACGCTTTTCCAGACGCTCTTTCAACTCACCTGCAGCCTTTACCGTAAAGGTTGAGATAAAGAGTTGGTCAATACCAACGCCACGTCCAATCATATCAAGGATACGCTCAACCATGACAAAGGTTTTTCCTGATCCGGCCGAAGCTGACACAAGAATATTGCTACCATTACTGTAAATGGCTTCAATCTGCTCAGGTGTTAACTTGCGTTCCTTGTCAGAAGCTGCTTCTTGGGCAATGCGTTCCTTAATCTCTGTTGGACTTAAAAAAGCTTTAGTCAACATGGTTGTCCTCCTGGTCTTTTTTGTCTGCTTTTACAGCTTGATCAGTGACTGGAAAGGGGATGATATTTTCAGCAACTTGCATCTGATTATTGTCCTCGTCTTTTGTCATCAGCTCCAAATAGGCTTCCTTCTTGCCCTTACTTGGTAAACGCAAGAGTTTACGAGCCTGTCCCATGTGGCGGTCGGCCTCAAAATGAGTAATAGACTTGATTTGATCCCCTTGAACAGACTTGCCATCCTCGGTATAAGGATTGACCGCAAAATTCCCACTTCGAATAATCTCAGCAGCATCTGTAAAGAGTTTTATATTGTAGTCTAACAAGGTTTCTAGGTACTCCTTATCATAGGTGACAGTCTTTTGTAAATCATAGTTTCCACCAGCCAGATGCTCTGTTTCTGAAGCCACAAAGAGCCCCTTATAGGTCAATTCCTTATGAGCCTGAGCTGCTAGCTTATCCAGACCAAACTGAGCCAAGTTAAGCTGTGGGTCCTGCATGTGAAGATACATGGCACCAAAAAGCTGGTCAGCATCGACCTTATAGGTTTGTCGAAGGGCCTCCAGATAGGTCACCAATTGCGGACTGAGGCCATTGTAGAATTTCTGAATGTCAAAGACATTTTTACCTGATTTGTAGTCAACGACACCCAGAGCCCCATCCGTTAAACGGTCCACTCGGTCAATAATCCCTGTAATCTTGATGCTATTTGCTAAAAGCAAGTCAAACTTGGCTTCCTCACGCTCAACCTTAACCGCCGCATTGTCACGCAAAACACTGGCAGTTGAACGGGCGATATCTTCCAAGATCTGACGAGACAAGCGACTCTCTTGGTCCTCGGTATAGAGAATTTCAAAGGGTTGTTCCTGATTGGTCTGAGCAATAGCCTTTTCCAATTTATCATCGAAGTTTTCTGACGAAGAATCACCCATCACACGCTCAAAGACACGGTGTAAATAAGTCCCGTGGTGTCGAGCATCTGGATGGATGGATTCCAACTCTTCAAGTCCCAAAACATAACGCAAGAAATAAAGATATTGGTTGTTATAGAAGGTCGTCAGAGCCGAAGCTGATAATTTTAGTGGTTCTTCCCCCGGAAAGACCAGCTGCATGACCTGATCATCCACCTTGGTCGTCGTCACATCGTCAATCACATTTGGAATCAAGACTTGGTCCTTATCAAGTCGCTTACGGAGATAACGCACAGCAACTGACCAAAACGTCTGCGTTTCCTTGTCCAAATCAGCATCTAGATGGCTACTGTTAAGGGCAATGACAGTCGATAGGAGGTCCTTGTAGTTCCCAATCTGGTCACCCTTAGCCTCGAAACGATTACGTCCCTTTTCAACCAAAGGAAGACCAAGGTCAAGAAGTTCCTTCAAATAAACCGACATGTCATCCTGCGTCTCATTGAGAATTTGTGGCTGACTAAGCACCAATTGTTCACTAGCCGCATTGAAAAGCGACATAGCCACAAAATGCCCCCGCTGACTATTACTCTGCGTAACAATATCCAAACTCCTATGCTCATCCGTCGCCTCATTGATACGATTACGCTCCTCATCAGACAGGAGACTCTTATTTTGCCCAACCTTTGGAAAATGCGACTGAGTCATGCCTAAGGCAAAAACATAAGGAGCTGAATGTGGTTGAATCAAATCGTATTTCTTCACATTGACCACATCAACAGTGGCTGGGACCGTACGGTAATCACAAGCCAACATTCCCGAACGCAAAATTGACAAAAAGTCATCCACTGACAGTGTTTCTTCCCCAAAAATAGTCTCAACCTGCTCCAAGAGTTGGGTGAAAGACTTCCAGACCTGTTCATTCTGTTCTTTTTCAGCTTCACTGGCCTTGACAGTCAAAGCAGCCATCTGATTTGGCACTTGTACAGTCCCTAAAAAGACCGCAAGTTTCTTAAGCAGACTAGAACCCTTTTGTTTGCGACTGTTAAGTAACTTGTCCAAAGGCTCTACCAGTTGTGAGCGCAAGGCATTAAGCTGGTCTAAATCATACTTATCACGACTATTGGCCGTAAAATCAGACAAGAACTTGTGACGCCCCTTGATATCTGCAAAATTGACATAATACTCAAAAAGGTCTAAGTCCTCTTGAGTAAAACCGCCATAGAGACCTGATTTTACGAGATTAAGCAAATCCTCGGCACGATAATTATAGCGCTTGATACGCTCTAGCGAATCCACAAACTGCACCAAAGGATGGCTAGACATGGTTTCTTCCTTACCGAAATAATAGGGAATATCAAATTTTCGGAAAATCTGACCCACCTGAAGCTTATAACTCTCCTCATCACCAAGCAGGACCAAGATATCCTTGTAGCGCTTGCCATCCGCCAGCAACTGACGAATACTCTTGGCAACCTGAGCCACTTCTTCCTTTTGGTTGACCACTTCCCAGACCTGCAAGGCTTGCTTGTCTTGATCAGTAACCTTCTCATCCACCGTACTAAAATCATGACGGCTTTCTAAAAGACGACTAATACGTGCAAAAGAAGGATTGCCCTCTTTGTCTGTCGTCACGTAGTCAGGTGTCACCTTATAAGTCTGAGCCAAAGTCTTCAGAAAATCCACTGAAGCCTGATAAACATTGCCATAAACAAAGTTAGCCTTATAAGCTTTTTGACTGGCATAGGTCCCAATGACAATCTGGTGGCACTTATCATTCAAGAGTGCAACCAGTGCTTCCTCCTCAGCTGAGAAACGCGTAAAACCATCAATGACCAAAACCGTGTTACTCAAGGCCTTATCGAGGTGGCCTGAGGTAATCTCCTTGAAGAAGGCACTGAGTTTGGATTGATTGTCGAAATCTCCCGCCAACAAGAGATCCTGAGCCGCACTGAAAATCCTTACCAAATCCTCTTGTTTCTCCGCCTGATCCAAATGCTGCAAATCCAGAACTGTCATATTAGCCTGCTGTAACTCTTTGTAAAGGTCCACCAATTGATTAATAAAGTTACTATCCTTGCGTAAACGACCATAAACCTTGAGCTCATCATCGCCCATATGTGACAAGACCTTATAAAAAATCATGGCCAGACCAGTATCATCCAGCTGAGTTTTCGGGTTACTCGTATTGAGAATAAAGTACCTAGCCATCTGAGTAAAACGCGTCACCGTAATCTCAAAGGACGCTGACTGAGGCAGGTAGTCCAAGACCTTACGCTCCTTTTCAAATGATAGGGCATTAGGAGCAATATAAAAGACCCTCTTTCCCTTTTGAGCATAGCTAGTTGCCTGCTCCGTCAGAATTTCAGTTAAATCCTGAGACATATCCGTATAAAGTAATTTCATAAGACGTCCCTTTCTTGTCTCTACACCAGTCGTTAGGCTAAGCAAGAATTGCCATTCACTTAGCGCTAACAACCACTAATCCTTGCTATTATAACACAGAATGAAGCAACAATCAGACTCCTCCCTTATCCCTTTCTAGCCCTCTGTCCTATGGGCCGGACATAAGCTTAAGCTCAACAGCAAAGAGCACTACTTTATGGATCTGTAACGAAAAAAAAGCCAAATCCTTTGATTTAGCTCCATATATTTATTTAAAAATCAATTCCTGTTTGAAGAGGTAATCACCACTGCTTGTAATCAGATTGGCATCACTATACTTCCTAAGAATATCCTTGGCTGAGTGAAGGTTAAGACCAGAGGTCTTCTTCTGATTTTCTTCCTGCATAATGGCATCAAGATCAACTTTTTCTTCTTGCGTCCTATTTTCCATGACGAAATGGTAGCTCCCATCCTTATCATGGCGATGGAAACTAAAATTGATTTGACTGGCAGGTACCTGCTCACTCTCATCAATCGCATTACTAAAGAAAATGGACACCAGCAAGGTCAAGTCAACCACGTTCATGGTAAAGCCTGAAATTTCCTCAGGAATATCACAAGTCACTGGAATATTACTACGTTTAGCCTCCATCATACGAGCCGAAAGAAGACTACGTAAGGGCAGGGATTGAATATTTTCTAGCTTAGGATTATCAATGACACGGAAACGTTCAAACTCCTTGGCGCTCTCCCTAAGAACATTCTGATACACCTGTTCAGCAAGAGCCTCTTCCTGGTCACGCACCTCCTCTGAAAATTGTTCCACAACCGTCTGATAAGACTGTCTGTATTGTAACAATTCATTGTAGAGAAGATCAATCTTTTGGTTGGCCTTGGTCAAACTATTCAAATGCCGTTTTTCCTCCATGGCCAAACTTTCTTCCAAATACTGCCTAGATAGTTGATTAAGATGAGCAATTAGGAAAATAAAGGCTACTGCAGATAAGAGAACCCATAACATACGAAATCTCAATTCCAAATCTGGAGAATAACCAGGTAACCAGTCATCTAAATTCACACTGAGAAAGATTCCCAATAAATAAATGGCCATTGCTAGAGCAACTCTTCTAGAAATCTGGAGATTATGAAAAGAGTCATCACTATAGACCTTCCAACGCTTCAAATCCAAGCCCAAGAAACGGTCAAAAACAAAATAAAGTGGCAAAATCAAACCGTAAGATAAGAGATAGAAAAGAGCATTCGACCCTACCTCAGCGACAGGGAGATTCAAGAGAAGGGGAATAAAGAAGAGTCCCAATAAACGATAAAGCAAATCTGATGTCACCACTGGAAACAAGGTATGAAAAGCATACTGCGTTACCGTCCAAGTCTTTCCTTTAGCCAGAATAGCCAAAACCATCAGAATAAAGACATCAGCAATCATGTTCATACTCTTAATATTATACTGAAGGACCACATCTAGCAGGGCTAAGGTCAGAAACACCGTCCAGGAGATACGAATGTCTGTCATTCGTTTGAAAATAGCACAGTTTATCGTCAGCGTTATAATAATCTGAATGGCTAGAAAGGCATCTGTATTATAGAGATTTAAAAAATTTATTCCCAAAAACGACTCAAACATCGAATCTCCTTTCTATATATTTTTTTACAAGTTGTTTAGTATTCAAATTGCTGTCTATAGATGAACTTATCATTCTTAAAGCTAAATTTAGACTGAGGGTAACGCTCCATAATATCTTCGAGCTGTTCATTGATTGACAGATGATTCTCGTACGCCTTGTGAGGTGCCTCAGCGCTGTCTTGCGAAAGGGTTGTCTCTACAGAGAGGACCTGAACCTCACCACTTTGGTAATAAGACAGACGAACTAAGCTATTTTCTTGCCCATGAGCTCTCAATAAGGCATTGTCCAAGAAGGTCGTTAGGACAGCTGATAAATCCACTATATCAATATGGGATGGGGATATAGGGTCTGGAACCTCCATGATAAAATCAATTCCAACAGCATGAAACTCCATATACTTACTCTCAATGACGGAACGTAGCAATTGAGAAAGCAGGTTGGAAATATCTGGCATAACCTTGCTGAAGGGAACTTCTTCCTCACATAGGTTTTGACTGTCTCCCTCTTGACTAGTAGCCAGAACAGTCTTAGCCTTCTTAGGTACAACTACCTTAGGCACTCCATCACGGTATAACTCCTGATAAAGATGGAGGATATGCCTACTAGATTCCTGTAAGCTCTGAAAATGACGTTCCTGCTCCTCTTTCAACTCCAGAAAAAGTTCATCCTTTATCCACTGATTGGCATAGGAAACAACGATAAAGAAGGCGCCTGTTGCCAATAGAACGACCAACTTAGCATAATTGTTAACCACTTCCACAGGCCAGATACTAGCAAAGTAAGGCATGAATTCATTTAAAAGCCCATATGAAAGAAAGGCAAAGCTAACCCCAATAACAATAGGGGTGAAGTGTATGCGCAAGCGCTCCTTTTCCTCGACCTGCAAATATTCATAACCAATAAAACGGTGAACCAAGAGGTAAATAGGATAGGTAACTACCACACAGATAAACTCCGTTAAAGATTCTGAAATACGGCTAGTCAAGTCGGCTCCCAAAAGTAAAGGAAAGACGATTAATGACAAGCCCCGTATAATGATATTAGTTGTTCCCCAGGCATAAAAGCTATTAAATACCGGCTCTATCCATGGCAAGTCTGGACGTTTGTAATAACTAAAACAAAATAATATGAGAGGATTAAGTAAAAATTTGAATCCCATAGGAAGAAGGGGAGTCAAAACAACTGACAAAAGACCACCTAATAAAAGTAGCCTCCAAGAAATCTTGACCCTACCAGCTGCATGAAACATCAGATAATTGACAAAGAAAATCAAGAGTGTGTCTATAGATACTAGCCAATGAAAATCTTTAAAAACAGCAAATAGCGATTCAATAATAAAAGTCATTCTTTTCCCCCTCTCCCTTTAATCTGATTTAAGAAACTTCCTCAAAAATCCCCTAGGAAGCCCTTTTTACAACACTACTCATTATATAGCTTTTTGTAAGTTTTCACAATAATTAAATTTCTAATAAAGTTTATAATACCTCTAAGAATCCATTTATTTATATAAGATGGACTTACTATTAAATTAAAGTTACAAATGTAACATAAAAAGTTGAGATAATTTTATCTCAACTTTTAGGTTATAACATTACTTTTTTTAAGACTTTCACCCTTGTCAGGTCTAATCAGCCTTGTAGTAGAATTGTTTGGCGTCAGATTGTGCACTTCCTGATTGGGTCACCAGGATACGGTCTTTGGTGTTATCTGAAGCATCGGGATAATTTCCTGACACATTCGGTAATGTCGTACCTTTAGGGATGAAATAGATTATTGCGCCATACATTCCTGTTCTTAGGCTCGCTCTTAGGTAGCCATTTTCAAGACTGGAATTAGCATTTTGAACCTCATAATCTGTTGGTGCAGTTACTTGATCCTTAGAAAATGTCAAACTACTACCATTCCCATTCTTCCAAGTCCCTTCAAGGCTTTGGAAGTTATTATCCTTGATAGCATTAACATCCATGCCTGTTTGATCGGTCTTGGTTTCCGTTTTTGATTCTGTTTTGGCCTCTGATGAGCTTGACGATGACTCTGATGTTTGTGAAGAACTTGAAGATTCTGAGCTTTCAGACGTACCAGCACTAGAGTAATGCTTGAGCAGCTCTTGGTAAGCCTCTTGCATGTCATCTGGTGCTACCTTATAGGTCTGAACAGCCTTCTTATCGTAATTGCCCTTCCAGTAGTTAGTTACATAATAAACAGTACCATTAGAGCCTAGAACGATTTGGTAAGAATCCTTATCTTGGTCAACCAAATCCTTATAGAGCTTGTTATAGCCATTATAATTGCCACCAGTTTTATCATCAGCTGAGAAGTCCTTAAAGAGGGCTTTCTGTTCAGCGGCATCGTCTTCATACATAGCATGTTTCTTATCCTTCAAGGTATAAAGACGGAAGGATGATGTTGGGCTATAGTCTGCGGTCTTACCACTATTGTCATTAATCCCTAAAGCAAAGGAATCAACCGTGTTTTTATAGTCCTTGAAGTCATAGTTTGAGACTTCCTTACCATTGATGATACCACTCGGAACACCAGTAATATGTTCATAGCCATCCGCATTGATGAGATTAGCAAGGATGGTAATCGTTTGGCTGCTATCTTTTTCCTTAGGTGCCTTAAATGAAAGGAAGGTTGGACTACCATCATTGACCTTAGTGATACTGTCAAAGCTACTTTGAACTAAAACAGCATCCTTGGCATAATCAGACTGATAGAGCCATTTCCCAAAGGCTTCTGTGATGGACTTAATGTCTTCAGTCGAATAGTCTGCAATATAAGTGGTTTCCTTATCACCATTGACATCGGTCTTAGTCTTGATATCTGCATTTGGCTTATTTGGATCGTTAGAAGACGACTCTGAGCTTGCGTCGCTACCAGAGGATGAACTACTTGATTCCAAAATATCCTTAATAATGCTTTTAACTTGGCTACTTGAAGAACTAGACGAGGCCTCGCTAGACTCAACAACTTCAGACCCCCCCTCAACCTGAGTATAGGTGTTTGATTCAGTCATTTCAACCTTTGCATCTCCTCCAGGCACCATACTTGGTGTGATACGGATAGTACCGTCTGAGTTGCCGTTAGTTCCAGCCAACTTAAAGCTCAAAGAACGGTCTTCGCCGGCTTGGGCATCAGCCTGATAGGTATCCCCAGTCTCCGTATTTTTAACTTCGTATTTGTCTCCCTTGATTTTTCGGACTTCAAAACGCACCTTGTTCCCGGTATTCTTATCGACAACGGTTGTGGCATAAACTCTTGAAGACGATGTGAAAGCCGTGCTCTGAGTATATTTTCCAAGTACCATGAAGACCAAAAAGACAATCAAGGCCAAACCGATAAACTTTTTATGTTTAAACTGTTTCATGAGGTCCTCCTAGATAAATAGATAGCCTACAACATAGCCAAAGAGAGCAATACAAATCAAGAGCAAAATTTCCAAAACTAAAAACCAGCTAAACTTGAGATCGCCCAAACCAACCTTAGACAAAACTTGTCTGAATTTAGAATTTTTCTGTCTGCTCAAACCACTAGAAAGAGCAAAACCAGTCTTAGCAGCTTCAGCAACTTCCTTATCGCTCGGCTTGCGGCCATGCTGAACTTGGAAGTCAATCAGCCATTCATCATATTGTTGCATTTATTTCTCCTTCTTCTGAAGTGTGACGAAAAAGAGTAGGGCATAAACGAGGCAATGAAGCACCAAGGCCCACCATTGTCCCCAGAATTCGCCTGTAGACCCTTGAAAAGCCTCCAACTGGCTCTTAGGGACAGGAACATGGTACTTAGCCAAACTAGATGGCAAGTCTGACAAGTCACTAGAAATCCCAAAAAGCTTGTGGCCATAACCTAGATAGACAAATTTTTGTACCCAATCAATGGCTTTTGGCAAAGATAGGATAGTTCCCGACAATGAAAATTGCATGATACCCACAACGACTGCTAGGATAACAGAGGTAATCTCAGATTTGCCAACCAAGGCTGAGATAAAGAGGGCAATAAAATGCGACGCCAAGAAAACCAGAAGCACTGTAATCCCAACTTCCCAACGGTAGGAACCAAAAATATGACCAGCGTCTGGAAACTCCTTGTCAAAGAACTTACTAAAGACAGAGTAAGATAGGATAAAGACAATGGTTTCCAAAACGGCAAAGAAGGCGTGAATCCCCATACTAGCCAAGGCAAAGGCCGAACGACTCAAACCTGAGAAAAAGTCACGGTTGAGGACCGAGCGTTCCTTAGAAATATAAATACTGTTTTGAACCACAATCAAGAGACTGGTTGAAAAAAGTAAGAGAAAGAGGGTCATTCGAGTTGTTTCGAAATCTTTCAAAAATCCCTTGTCCTGAATATAGAGGATTAAGCCTTCGAAAGCGACAATGCCCAGAAGAACCTTAATAAAATCCATGTAGTGATGTTTAAATTTATACCAACTTAATCGTAATGCTGCGTTCATAAGTCTCCCTAAATCTTGTAAATACGTGTTGAAGCATTGAGCTCTTGGTAGACATCTGCGATATTCATATCCATATATTTACGAATCATATAAGGATCGCTAGTCTTGTATTCCAAAAGCAACTCTTCATAGGTCCCTGCAAATGTCGGACGTCCCTTAGACAAGAAGATAATCTTGTCAAAAATAGCCAAATTTTCTGTGTTGTGGGTAATAACCACAATAGACTTGTTAGCTGATTTAGCCAAGATTTTCAAGGTACGTAAGAGATTACGGTCACTAAGAGCATCCAAGCCTGAAGACGGCTCATCAAGGATAAAGTAGGGACTAGGGCTAAGAAGTTCGATACCAATGGAGACACGGCGTTTTTGCCCACCAGAAAGCTCTGAAATCTTCTTGTTTGCAAATTCCGTCAACCCTAAATCATCCATAATCCCTGCAATGCGATGCTTTTTAGTCAGCTTACCACTTCCTTTCAGATGATGGTCCGCATAAAAATCAAAGGTCTCAGATACCTTGAGGTACTCACGTAGAAGGTTTTGTTGGGGCACATAGGACCAAGAGCGTGAACCAGCAGTCACAGGTTTGCCATTTTCTAAAATACGAAATTGTTGGCAGGTTGGTTTAAGCTGGCCAAGGAGAATCTCAGTTAAGGTTGTTTTCCCTGAACCAGAGGCACCCAAGATACCGACAACTTGGCCAGTCTCCATAGTAACATCCAAATCTGTAAAGAGCTGGTTATCATTTCCCTTATATTTGAAACAGATATGTTCAAATGTTAATTGATTGGTTTCCATTAATATCTCCTAAGACATAAGTAACATCAAAGCCACAATTAGAATGGCTCCGATAATAAGAACGATGACATTGATATTGAAAAAGAGAATCAAGCTTAGTAGAATCACAAAGGCGAAGGCCGCAAAGAGGTAATTTTTAAGAGATGACTCTTTAGTCTGAGTCACCGCAACAGGTTCAAAAGGGATTTCCTTTTTACCTGTTACATTGCTAGTATCAGTGGTCGTCCCCTTTTCAGCTTCCAATGCCTTTCTCTGAGCCTGTCTGAGTTTTCGGTCGTATTGTAACTTCTCATGGTCTGAGAAAAAGATTGAGCGAATCGTGTAGAGCTCACTGCGCAAACGCTCTCCCTCTTTATCCAAGGTACCATTTATCCAGAGTTCCTCCAGCTCTTCACGTAAAAAGGAAAGTGCCACGAAACAATCTTGAGCCGACATCTCTGGAGAGATACGGTTACTGACCTCTCTTAAATAAGATACTTCCTGTCCTGTCTCTGTATCAATTGCTTTGTAGTAGTCTATCATGAGATGAATTTAGCAAAAATAGCTTGAAGTTCTGACAAGTCTTCCTTAACCACTTCTTGGGTTTGGTTGACTTGTGCGTTGACTGAAAAGCGTGCCACAACAGTATTGCTTCGAGGATCAGACACTGTTACGGTAACAATTTGTTCTGAATCGAAGGCATAGGTGACTTGTGCCAAAAGCTCGCCTTTCTGACGAGGTTGTGGCACTTGTCCTTCCACTTGTCCCAAAATCTTTACAGCAAAAGGATTTTCGTAATTTCCTTCTGTGATACGAAGTTTAAACTTACTCTGTCCATCCACGACCGCAAAGAGATCCTTGGTCACTGCCAAAGGCAAGACCGAGTTACGTGGAACCACGACACTATTATAGTAGTCACCCACAAAGCTGTAGTTCTTGTTTGGATTTTTCTTGAAGAGCAGACCTATTCCCTGAGAGGTCACATCCTTGACAACTACTCTGTCTGTCTCAGTTGTCTTACCATCCTGGTGCTCAGAGAAGCTAACCTCGTTATTGACGATAAGGTCGGCCAAAATGGATGCCCCCTGTGCCACGATAGTGTCTGGATTAAGGTCAAACTTAGGTTCCAAACCACTCATCAGGCGAATCATTTGACGAATCATTGGCATACGTGTTGAACCACCCACAAGCAGGATATGGTCAATCTCTTCCCATTTCAAGCCAGACGCTTGAAGGGTAGATTGTACCTTGATTTCAGTATCTTTGAGGAGGTCCAAGGTAATTTCATTGAAAATTGCTTGAGTAATCAAGACACCGTAACCTTGACCATTGACATAATGCTCATAGAGGGCTTGGTCATTCACAGATAGACTAGTCTTAATCTGCTCAGCCTTATATTGAAGTTGAATTTTTTCCTTCTCGGAAAGGTTAGTCATATTGACCCCTTGTTTTTCCAACTCCTGCATGATGTAGCCCACAAGACGCTTATCAAAGTCAATCCCACCAAGGCGTGAATTCCCGTCAGTCGCTAAAATATCATAGGCATGATTAGCCACGCGCATGATGGTAACATCAAAAGTTCCTCCACCAAGGTCAAAGACCAAGACATTTCCTTGGGCACTTTTAGTGTGGGCATAGGCAATGGCCGCAGCTGTAGGCTCATTGATAATACGCAAGACGTTAAATCCTGCGATACGACCAGCATTCTTCGTTGCCGCACGTTGATCTGACGTAAAGTAGGCAGGCACGGTGATGACAGCATCCTTGATACCGTCTGCTTGTCCCATTTCCTGACCAACGACATAGGCGCGTTTACGGAATTCGTTCAAAACCAAGGCCGAAAGAATAATAGAATTGACACGTGTGTGGTCTGGTGTATCACTAGCAATCGGACGCCCGATGTCACGTTTGAAGTCAAATTTAAAGTTTTCTGTACTTCCGATTTCTGTCCCACGCTCAATGGCTTCTTTACCAAAAGATACATGGTTTTGGCCACTAATATTTGAGAAGTAAACCGCTGAACGTAAGACCTGATCGTCATTCGTCCCCATCGGAATAATCTCTGGCACATCTTCACGAACAACAGCCATAACGGAATTCGTTGTTCCTAAATCAATACCAATCGCTTTTTTTCTCATAACAATTTCCCTTCTAGCCTCATTCCTCATTTTGAGTTTTCTTGACTATAGCTCCAAGCAGGCATCCGCTTAGATTGTCTCCATTCATCGCTGTCACATAAAACTCCAAAAGAGTAAAGTTATTCCAGTCTAGTTTTTTTCACTATACTATATTATCACAAATAAAGAGACTATAAAAGGCTCTATAATTTCTGTAGTGGGTAAAACCACTGTAGAGATTATAGAGCTTTTTAAGTGTACACAAAAAGTCCCATAAGAACTATAATGAAAAGCGACCAAACCATCATTAGGAAGAACTTATGAGACTTATTAAGAATACCACAGAATTAATCGGAATTAAAGACCAAAATATCAAGATTTCACTTGTTTTTGAAACTGACACTCATATAGAGATTCAAGCAAAACTTGATTACCCTGCACCATCATGTCCTCACTGCCAAGGAAAGATGATCAAATATGACTTTCAAAAGCCTTCTAAAATCCCTCTTCTCGAGCAAACGGGAACTCCAACACTACTACGTCTGAAGAAACGTCGCTTTCAGTGTAAAAGTTGTAGACGAGTCACGGTAGCTGAGACATCAATCGTTGAGAAAAACTGCCAAATCTCCAATCTAGTCCGACAAAAGGTTGCACAACTCCTAACTGAGAAGGTCTCACTAACTGATATTGCCAGAAGACTTCGTGTGTCGACGTCCACTGTCTATCGTAAGCTTGACCAGTTCACTTTCAAAGAACATTATGACAAACTTCCAGCTGTTATGTCCTGGGATGAGTTTGGGTTCAAGAAAGGGGAATTGGCTTTTGTGGCGCAGAATTATGAGACCAACGAACTCATAACCATCCTTGATAATCGTCGCCAAACCTCTATACGAAACTACTTTTTAAAGTATCCATTAAAAGCTCGCCAACAGGTGCAGTTTATCACGATGGATATGTCTGGAGCTTATATTCCACTTGCCAAAAGACTTTTTCCAAACGCTAAAATCGTTCTTGATCGTTTCCACATTATCCAGCACCTTGGTAGAGCCTTTTTAAAGACTAGAATTGCAATCATGAACCAGTTCGATAAGAAGTCTCTACCCTATCGAGCCTTGAAAAATCACTGGCGTCTCTTTCAAAAAGACAGCCGTAAACTATCTCTCAACTCTTTTTATTCAAAGACATTCCGGCAAACCTTAAGTCCACATGAAGTCGTTGAGAAGACACTAGACTTTTCAGAAGAGCTTACCGACTACTATACACTTTATCAGCTCTTACTTTTTCATTTTCAGGAGAAGAGAGTAGATGAGTTCTTTGACCTGATAGAGGAAAATAGGAGCAAGGTCAATCATTATTTTCAAACTGTCTTTAGGACTTTTCTTAGACACAAGCAATACATCAAAAACGCACTAGAAACAGACTATTCAAACGCAAAACTTGAAGCGACTAACAAGTTGATCAAAGACATCAAACGCTTAGGGTTCGGTTTTAGAAACTTCATCAACTTTAAGAAACGTGTCTTCATCACACTGAGCATACATAAAAAGAGGACCTATCCGGTCCTCTCTAGATGTTAGCTTTTCGTCACCCACTACAGTTGACAAAGAGCCCTATAAAATAGGAAAAAAGGGAGTAGGACCGAACAACTTTTTAAAAATTGTTCCTTGCCCCACTCCCCTTGAGTATCAATCAATCTGATAGACTGGATGAACTTATAAATACAGGAGTATTATCTACTTAAAGTATCATGCTTTATAGCAACTAAGATACTCCTACTTTCTAAAAAAAAGCTGAGAAATTCATCTCAGCTTTCTTTGTTATAGTCAAAGCGAATGACTTGCTCCGTTGCATCTACATGGGCGTGGACTCCGAAGGGGACAATTGCTCTTGGTGTGGCATGGCCAACGTTTAGATTATAGACAATCGGGATATTGCTATCAATGGTGTCCGTTAAAGCCTCCTTATAGTCGTCATAGAAGGTTTCATCCATAGGTTTTCCGACTAAGAGTCCACTGATGACTTCAAATATCCCAGTTTCTTTTATAGCCTGCAACATTTTTTTGAAATCATCAGGTTCAGGCTTTTCTTCACTTGTTTCTAGCAATAGAATCTTTCCTTCCCAGTCGGATAAGTCAGGGAAAAGTTTGTATTTTTGGCAGAGGTCTGTGCTATCTGCGTGTAGAGAGTTGTCAAAGATATCGTAGAGGGATTCGAGGCAACCGCCGAGAATTTCCCCCTCGAACTGGGCAGTTCCTTGTAACAAGTCAAAACCTGTATTTGCATGGCTGACACGAGGTGTTCCCAAAGCTTTGGGACTGAAGTCAGTTCTTTCCTCATACCAAACGTCACTAGGTCGAATTTCTGAGATTCTTCCCGTCTCAATCAATTCTTTGAAGTAGTGGAGGCTATATGGCAACATCTCTTTGTCTAACTCACAAAGATCTGCTAGAAATGATTGGCCGTAAAAAGTCTTGATACCTAGTTTATGTAACATGAGGTGGTTCATAGTTGTATCTGAGAAACCGAGAAAAATCTTTGGTTTGATAACCTTTTGTAGTTGGTCATTTTCAAAGAGGTAGGGTAGCAAGCGATAGGTATCGTCTCCACCAATGGCGCATAGGATCATGTCGATGCTATCATCAGAAAAGGCATGAATCAAATCCTCTGCACGAGCTTCAGGATGTTCTTTGATAAAATCTAAGCCTTTTAGTGAATGGGGCAAAAAGACAGGTTTGAGTCCCAGGTCCTTGAGACGTTGAATACCCAAGTCCACTTCGTGCTTGACAAAGTCTTCACCGATAATCCCACTAGATAAACTTATAATACCAATAGTAGAAACCATGTCTTGTCCCTCCTGAAAATAGATTGAGCCTATCTTATCACAGGAGATGAGATAAAACAATAGGTATTATATTAATCAGAGGTTCCCTCCACTAACTTAATCAATCGAACTCTCACCAACATAAATAATTTCTAAATTACCCAAGGAAACATCACCTTTGATGTAGAAGTCCTTGTTAGTTAAGTTGCTAGGATTTTCCTCATGCTGTACAGCTGAAAGAGAGTTATCCACATTCACATGTACCCGCCAATCACTGGGCACATAGAGGCTAAGACTTCCAAGAGAAACGTCCACATCAAACTGGGCAGATGGCCCCTCAATACGGCAATTATCAAAATAAACGGAAGCCTGGCCTAAACTAACATCCGCACTCCCATGCGTAAATTGCTGGTCATTGAGATATTTGGTCACTGTTGAAAAAGTGACATCAATATCATTTCCACCATTATTAGCGTCTGAGCCAGTAGAACCCAGTCCAAAACGATTCTTTGTTTTACTAGAAGAATTGAAGAGAATGTTCAAGCCAATAACTGCAAGAATGGAAGAAAAGATAAGGACCGAATTAGATACTGGAAGAAAATGGAACTGTCCATTAAGTGAAAATAGAGCCACAATGCCATAGGCGAAACCAAGACCAAAATGTCGCTTCAAAAGACTAGAAAGGGACAAAATTGCCAATAAGACTACCCAGGCCAACATCCAAATACTAATTTCCCATTTTATAAAATAGTCTTGTACAATTACCAAAGCTGCCAAAAGGATCAAGAGGATCCCAATTAATTTCTTTTTCATTATCTTACCTCATTTCGTTTAGTCGTTCTTTTAAAACTTGATAGTAGCGTCTTGATACATGGACCTGCTTGTGGGTCTGATAGAAATTCACCGTACTAGTCCCCGAAAAAGACTTCTCTAAAGAATAAATCTGCTTAGCATTAACAATCGTCGATTTGGAAATCCGACAAAAGGCAATCGGGAGCAACTCTTCTAATTTGTAGAGCTTTTGCTTCACCTCATAGGCCTCATCCTTGGTATGTCCAAAAATCTTTTCCCCGTCTGTTTCAAAAAAGAGAATATTTGCCAAATCCAGAAAATATTCGCTTCGATCCTTGTAAAAGGCTAAAGGAACTAACTTTTGCTTTAGAATAGACTCTTGGAGCTGGGCCAATTCCTGTGTTAACCGAGGAGCTCGAATCAAGATTTCAGGCTCATCCATGGATGGGTCCAATTCGATTCTAACTTTCATAATACTCCTTTCTTGTCCTTTTGATGCTTCCATTATAACAACTGCTTTACACAAAACAAGGCCTTTTAGGTAAGTGGCACGGTTTAGCCCCTAAGAGGTAATAACAGACAAACAAAAGAACCTGGCTGTTGCCAAGTTCTCATTTTTAGTGTGGAGGACTCCCTCCCATTTGTAATCTGTTCAATGCTGACTAACTGGGCAAGCAACTACTACTTCACAGTATCTTCACGACTCACTTTTTGTGATTCACCAGCCTTACCATTGATACGGTAGTCGCTGTAGTTAGAACCACTACTGCTAGAGTCGCTATCGTCACCAACATATTCCACATTACATGACCAAGAGATTTTATCTTTGATATCTCCTGATGACTTAAATTTCGAATCATAACCATAATAGAAATCATAAACTGCTGTGAAGGTCACCTTGAAGGTCTTCTCACCAGTCTGAACGACTTCTGTGACGTCAACGTCTGAGAAAGAAATACTATCAGCAGCACGGTTTTTAGCACCCGTAGTATTTCTATCAATATCAGCTGTTACATCCTTGTACATGGTATCATCAGTACCATTAAGGAAAATGTCGGATACACCATCTGGTGTTGTGTTGTGATTAGAAGCGTAGCTACCAAATTTACCGTAGGCAGCAGTCAAAAGACGATCTGCCGTATCACGATCAAGAACACCATCAGCATCTAGAGTAACCGTTTGACCTTCAGAGAGTTTCTTAATAGACAGTGTCTCTGTCTTGATAGAGCTACCATCTTCGAAATTCTTCTTAACATAAACGGCTGATGATCCAGCTACTGCTACCTTGTTAACATCTAGTTTCCCTGAGTTAAGGGTTCCAATCTTGGTACCACCAACGTAGAGGTCTCCATCCTTAAGATTAGACTTAACAGTAAAGCTAAGATACTCTACAGAAAGATTGACTTCTGTTTTAGAGGTCACATTTTCCTCAGATGAGACAGTGATATCTTGATCATTGACCTTACCAGAAGCCACAAAATTGTAAGTTCCTGGATAGAGATGGTTCAATTTAGCCGTGTAGTTATTGCCATCTGTAGTCGCATAAGAAACCCCGTTAATAGTCACATTCAAATCAGCTGTATTAACGGTTAAATCAACCGTTCCAGGATCTACCACGACTCTCCACTTAGGAAAAATAAGGAACTGACGCCCAACCTTTTGCATACGTTCGCCAGACAGGAGTTGGCTCTTGCTATAGGCTTGTGTACTTTTAGTGTCTGTGTACTTGACTTCGGATGTTTTAATTTCCTTTTTAGTATCAGACCATACTTGGTATTCCAAGCTATCTTTAAAGCTCTTCTTAGCTGCTGCTTCATAACGCTCTGCTACTTGACCACGTGAGTAGTAATAAGAACCAAAGCCGTAACTAGCAAGCGCTAAGACTGCTGCAACAACACCAGCAATAATCAGGATTTTCTTTCCTTTAGCCATGGCTGGCTTGGCTGGTTTCGCTGCCTTACCATCTGAGATAAACTGATGGATGGTTGACACATCATAACCTGAAGACTTACCAAGTAAGAATTCCTCAGGGAGAGGCTGACGTCCAACATAGGTTTTAAAAGCCTTCATCCAGATGGCTTGTGCTTCTTTAGAAGCAGCCTCTGAATTTTTTTCAGTTTGACCTTGATCTGCTTGAGATACTGGTGAAAGCTCCTTAGTTTCTAAAGGAGTCGTTTCCTCTTCATCACCAAGCGGTACATCTTCAAACACTTCCTCGGCAACGTCATACTCATCAACTTCTTCTGTTGGTTCAGAAGGAGTGGCTTCTTGGTCCAAGCCCATTGCCGAAATGCCTTTAATAGCCTTTAAGTCAAAGTCTGCTTTCTGGCCTTCTTCAATCTCCAAAACATGGGGCGGACGACCAACTGCCTTTTCAAATAAATCAATCCACTTTTCTTTTGTTGCCATAAAGACTCCTATAAACTTACTTTTTCAAAAATTGCTAGATGTTTGCTTAGAATAGAAGACCTACTGTAAATGATGACATGATAGCAAATACGATTGCAAACAAGATTGACAAAATCACACCATTCAAAAGTGCTGCCAAAATCATTTGATAGAACTTATCAGCCTTCCACGCTGTTGTTACAGGAACAATTGTAAATAGATTAGCAATTGCAAATAAGAAGTAAACAACATAGAACAAGAATCCTGGGAAGGCAACAAGTCCAATAGCTCCCAACAAGATTGTTACAAGCAAGATTGGCAAGGCTAATGATGTCAAACGACCAAAACGATCAAAGCTATTCAAGAAAGTAGTCTCAGGGTCACGGAAGATGGCCTTACGTGTCACAAATCCTGCCAAGATAAAGGCAAAGATAAAGAGGAAGGCAGCTAGGATACTTGCGAAGAAGGCTCCAAAACCAATGCTAGATGTATGACTTGAAACTGGAGATGAGTAAGCATCTGTTCCATAAGAACCAAACATACTAGACAGTACATTTGTGGTTGACACAATTGAGCTAACAACTTTACGTGCAACAGCGCTCAAAATTGCAAAGAATGCAAGTCCAGTCAAGAGTGACAAGAAGATGTAGTTAAGCCAACCATTGTGCTTACCATAATCTGTCATGTCAGCTGGACGACGCCATGCATTAAGCAACCATGTCCAATAGTTTTTGAAAGTTGTCGCAAATGCTGATGGTTGTGCTGGAACAACTACAGCTTGGCCATTGATAAATTGAACATTTTGACCTGGTTGAAGCGGTTGACCGTTAGCAAAAGCTGTTTGTTGACCAGCTTGAGCATTCGCAAAACCAGCTTGTGGTTGCACTGCTTGATTTGGCACTCCTTGTACTGGAGCAGTTTGAGCCCCTGCAAAGCTTGGTTGTGCTTGAGCAGCCTGAGCATTTGCAAAAGGAGCTTGCGGTTGTGCTTCTTGTGCACCAGCGAAAGTCGGTTGTTGTTGCGCCTCTTGTGCACCAGCGAAAGTTGGTTGTGGCTGCGCCTCTTGTGCTAGTGTTTCTTGGGCACTAGCGAAAGCTGGTTGAACTGGCGCTTCTTGTACTGGAGCAGTTTCTACTGCTGGGGCGTCATCTTGGAACTCACCAGCTGCAAGTGCTGCTGCAATTTCTTCTTCAGTCGCTGAACGACCATTGATGGCTTCAAAAAAATCTAACCAATCTGCTTTAGTCATAATAATCTCCTTAAAAATACATAGAATGACTTTATTTTATCACAAATAAAGCCATTAATAAATGTCATTTTTATTAGAAAAAGGTTCGGAGCAAACTGTCCAAACCTTTATAACTTCTTATTTACTTCTTTGTAGAGATTTTTGAATCTGACGATCTAGCTCACGTTTAATGTGTGGTTCTGGTGCAAATCGCGCTTCCCAATCACTTGGTTTAAGAATTTTGTGAGTCACAGGATCAAAGTGAGCTTTGCCATCTGGGAAAATTTTACCCATATTAGCCTCATGAACCGTATCAAAGAAAGGCTTAGGATCCACACCCATAAGGACAAATGAGCCATAGGTCAAGTAAAGCAAGTCAGTCAATGCATCCACCTGACCAACCATAGTTGACTCTGAGTGCTCTTTAGAACTAACTTTGAGCGCTGCCTTGTCAAGAGCAGCATGCAAATCCAGAACAGCCTGACCAAAGACACGCTTGTCCCCACCTGATGAAGCATAGAGGAATTCGACAATTTCTTCCAACTTGAAGTCCGAACGGTGACTAGCTTCCTCAATACCGTAAACACGAGGCATATCGGTAGTTGAGCCATCCATCAAATGGTGGAAATCCTTAACCTTGTTGAAATTGTCATCATCACTGGTAAATGAATTCTCTGTTTCAAAGTGAATCAAACCATAGTGTGACAAGGCTTTGGCAATCCCATTCTGGTTATTAGTATCAGTGACATGGGTAGCCTGGTCTTTCAGTTCGTCTTCACCATTTCCCATGGCAACACCAACGCCAACGCCAGACAGCATTTCTAGGTCATTTTCCGAATCCCCAAAGGCCATAACCTCACTGAGTTCGAAACCAAAAACCTCACCTAGATGAGCAATACCTTTCAACTTAGATTGATTCGCTGAAATAATATCGGCTGAGTAAGGACTTGAGCGGGTAATCTTCACATGAGGAAATTTTTCTTCAATATCTTGTGTTTCACCCACCGTCGCTACCATAACTACCTGATAAATAGGCTCACGCATGATAGTTTTAAGGGTTTCAATGCTTTGTGGCTTGAAACGACGAATCAAAGACTTGAAACTACGCTCCACCATCTTAGCCCAGGACTTAGGGACAATACGACTAACGATTTGCCCAAACTTACTCGTCCCCATACTGATAATATTGGAACCAACAAGACCTGTACTAGTCCCTAGAGAAATCTCTCTACGGTGCTTGGTGGCATAGCGAATCAAGTTGTAGACTGTTGATTTAGGGAGCTGGTTTTGATAAAGGATCTTGTCGTGAGTCAAAATATACTGACCGTTATAAGTGACTGCAAAATCCAGACCTAGATTGTCCATGAAAGGCTGGACAAATCCTGGACCACGACCTGTTGCCAAACCAACTAAGATACCATCTTCCTTCATTTGACTGATGGCTTTTTTGGTTGAACTAGACACGCGTTTTCGGTCATTTAGAAAAGTCCCATCAATATCAAAAAAGACTGCTTTAATGGCCACAGAGCTCCCCTCCTTCTAACATTTTATGCTAAAATAAATTATAACATAAATATGATAGTGAGTAGTATAAATGATAAAAAAAATCCTAGTCCTTCACACTGGAGGGACCATTTCCATGTCAGCGGATAATGATGGCAGGGTCAGCCAAAACGCTGATAATCCCATGAACCATGTGGGACTTGATTTAGATAATTTAGAACTAACCGTTCTCGATTTTCTTAATATCCCAAGCCCACATATCACACCCTACCACATGCTGGATATTTACAAAAAAATCAAGGAAACAGCTGGTCAATATGATGGTGTGGTCATCACTCATGGGACAGATACCCTGGAAGAAACAGCCTACTTCCTAGATACCATGGCCGTCCCTGAGATTCCAATCGTTCTAACTGGTGCCATGCGTTCGTCAAACGAGCTAGGAAGCGACGGGGTCTACAACTATCTATCAGCCCTACGTGTTGCCAGTGATGACAAGGCCGCTGACAAAGGAATCCTGGTCGTGATGAATGATGAAATCCATGCAGCCAAGTATGTGACTAAGACCCATACCACAAACGTGGCAACCTTCCACACACCAACCCATGGTCCACTAGGCATCATCATGAAGCATGATATCCTCTGGTTCAAAACTGCTGAGCCTCGTGTTCGCTTTGATTTGGAACAAATTACAGGAACAGTACCAATCATAAAAGCCTATGCAGGGATGGGTATTGGAGATGGTATCATCAGTCTCCTGGATCCTGAGAAGATTGACGGTGTCGTCATCGAAGCCCTGGGTGCTGGAAACCTCCCACCACTAGCTGCAGGAGAAATCACAAAGCTTATGGACAAAGGAGTCCCTGTTGTGCTCGTCTCCCGCTGTTTCAACGGTATCGCCGAACCTGTCTACGCCTATGAAGGGGGTGGGGTCAAACTCCAAGAAGCTGGCGTTATGTTTGTTAAAGAACTCAATGCACCAAAAGCTCGCCTCAAACTCCTCATTGCACTTAGTGCAGGACTAAAAGGCCAAGAATTGAAAGATTATATCGAGGGATAAGACATGAAACTTAGCATTGAAGCAACCGATAAATTGGAAAATAAAGATTTCCACTATGAACTAACCATCTCAAAAACACATATCGCCATGGTCTGTGGTACCGTGCTAGCCAGTCTAGCGCTAGTCGCATGGTTGAAGAAAAAATAAAAAGCTTGAAGCATGGTCACCAGAAAGGTGACTGAACTGCTTCAGGCTTTTAGTTTTCTTCGTCAGGTCTATATTCAAGAATATCTCCTGGTTGGCAATCTAACTCCTTACAAATGGCATCCAGAGTCGTAAAACGGATTGCCTTGGCCTTGCCTGTCTTAAGAACCGAGAGATTGGCTGGGGTAATACCAATCCGTTCTGCCAGCTCACCCGAGCGCATCTTCTTCTTGGCAAGTTCAACGTCCAAATTGACAATAATCATAAGCCCCTCCTAAATCGTATACTCATTTTCCTCAGCAATGGCATTAGCCTTAGTCAAAATCATAGCGACAGCATAGAGGACAAAGCTAACTAGCAAATAACTGATGTTAAAGAAACTATAACTCTGGTTGCCTGTTCCAAACGTAAAAATACCATTATTGATAAAGGTCCCAAGGACTAGCAAATGCGCTGACCAACGAACCAACTTAGCATTTTTAGCGATGAAAATATCAGAACGATAAAGGTTAATCAGAAAGGCACGTAGGCACAACAAGAAACCTATGTTGACTACCATACGAAGGAAATCAATGATTGCTGTAAAAATTGTCAGACTAGGGCCCTTGCTTGTTACAGTAACTCCTGAGCCGAGAAGCATACGCAAACCTTGTTGTAAGAGTCCTTCATGACCAGTCAGGATAAAGGCATCAGTAAGAATGGTAATAACAAGACTTAAAAAGCCCGCAAAAAGGAGGACATTAACGAACAGGAGAATACTACGTAGACGTTTCTGTTCTTGCGTTTCCTGACGATTTTTAGCACTTTTGGCCGATCTCCAACCATAATAACTAGAGCCAGCCAAGGCTAGGATGATTAAAAAATAAAATAAGATAGTTGTCATGTGTTACCTCGATTGTAAATTCATTTGATTTCTTTGAGCATAGACTAGAAAAAGCCAAGGTGCCTCTAGGAGCCCTTGACCTCATACTAAATCATTAGCTAACTATTAACAGTATCAATTATATCGAATATCAATATAAAATACTAGTTTATAGGTAAGATTTTACTACTTTTCAACTAAGATTCCTTCAATTATTTGACAGCTGTTTGTCCCTTACGAAGACGGACAGCATCACAAGCTAGAGAGACCAAGAGGAGCCAGACTGATGTGCTGAAGTCCACTACAAGGTGATTAGTCGTTCCCAACTGCAGGAAGATATTCAAGGCTGATGGCACAAAGGTTAGAAGAGCAGCCTTTTTCAAGAAGAGAGAAAAATCTTCTGTCCAAAATGCCTTCCAAGTAAAGTCTTTAAGCTCTTTACGAAGGAGACAAAGCAAGGCAAGATAGAAGGCGAATTGTAACTCTGAGACTAGCCAGTAACCCCATCCAGAAAGGTAATGAACCTCAGCACCTGGAAAAAGATTAGTCACATCCACAAAAGGAAGGATAAGTAAAGCAAGCATTGCAAGACCGTAGATTGCCATAAGAAGAATAAGAACAGCGTTGATGATTGATTTAAGTGTTTTCATGATAAGTATTTCCTTTATTAAATAGTTTTTGGTATATAATTTCTCTGATACTGTCAATAAAGTTCATTCTATCACGATCTGCTAAACTGCCCATAATTAAAGGCAAAGCAAGTGTAGATAAGGCACCGATAATACTTAGAATTAATCCTACTATAAATAAAAAGTACTCAGGTATAAGAAAGCGTCTAATTTGAGATAATACTGAAGAACTTTTTTTACTCTCCATAATAGTACCTCAACCCACTAATACTCAAGTCTACTGTAAAAATATAAAGAAGCAATATACAAAATTGCATAGTAGACTACAAATAATAACATAATAAGTAATATACTACTATTAAAAGACATATGACCTAACACATTAACATAACCGTTCGGAAACACATATTTTAGCGAAGCAAGTTGTGGAGCTATAAAAGAAAAAAGTGCAAAAATAATTCCTACAAGCATAGTGAATCCATTTGTCAAGATAATTGATGCCAGACTGGCAACTAATAAACACAACAAAAATACCAAAATAGTCCCTAAAATACTAATTACCGTATACTGTACATCATCAATTTTGGAAGGCCAAAACCTACCTGATGTATATGGTTTATGAACCAAATAAACATAATAAGTAAACAATGATGAAAAGAAAGTTATTACTATATACAATATTTGAAACAATAAAATCGCTCCTAACTTTGCATTTAAAATAACTTTTCTACTAATATCTTTGTAAAGATACATAATACCACTTGTAATTTCATCCCTAAAAATCGTACTTACAATATAAATAAAAACTACTAATGGCAAGGTCATTTGGTACTGAGTAAATAAAACTGCACTAAAAAACTCTAAAAAGCTTAGTGACCCTACTGGGGCGCTCAATTGCATAAAATTGGTATTAAATAATCCTACAACAATTAATAGCATTGGGAAAAAGCTAAAAGCTAACGCAATTTTTGATTCTTTTTTCTTCAACAATGCTTTAAAAAAAGGTAATGTTAAGTAATTCATTCCTATTCCTCCACAAATAATCTTTCTAAACTATCCTTTTTTGATAAAACATTATTAATTAGCTTAGCAACTGCAAGTTGTTCCAAGATACTATTTAATGCTTCATTATTTACAGAATTATCAATTTCAATATTATTTTCACTATACTTTAAGCTATATTTTTTCACAAGATTCTCTATCAAATGATTATCTTCATCTCTGAAAATCTCATTCAGCTCTATTATAATACTATTTTGCTCCGTACTGATTTTATCATCAATTATCCCTGATTCAATGAAAAGATAACGTGTACACAAGTCTTCTAATTCTGCTAACTGATGACTAGATATTATCATTGATGTTTTATTAACTTTTGACCATTGTTTTAAAATTTCCAATAAATTTTTAACACCAATAGGATCTAAACCCACAAAAGGCTCATCTAACAACACAAATTGAGGTTCCGTAACAAGAGCCAATGCTAAAGCAGTTCTTTGTTTCATACCAAAAGAAAAATCTATAGGTTTTCTATCTTTAGCTTCCCAAAGTCCGACTAATTTCAGTATTTTTTCGATATTATCTTGATACTGTTCTTTCTTATGAATTTTAAGATATAACTTTAAGTTTTCTTCAACACTAATTTGTGGAAAGAATACAGGTTCTATCATGATTCCAAAATCTTTAAGAATATTATCTTCTTTAAAAATGTCCCTACCATTAAAAAAAACATTCCCTTCTGTAGGATTTTGAGATTTTGCTAATATTTTGAGCAAAGTACTCTTCCCTGAACCATTTTTACCTACTAAACCTATAATATCTCCCTCTTCAATCGTAAAATTAGCATTTTCTAAAGAATAAAAAGCATTACCCTTATATTTTTTTCCTAACCCTTTAACTTCAATTATTGCCATTTTTCTTCACCATACGTTCCATAACTTTTATACTAATATACTCTACCAAGAAATAAATTAAGGCTACAAATACAATTTGAGAAGGCTCAATTAAACTATTATTTATCTTGATATACATTTCTCCACTTGTTATTGTATTTTTTTGAATAAAACTAGTCCAGACACTAGAAACTTTTAAAAATAGCCCTATAAAAATGTAAGCAATTAAAGAGATTGCTGGAAAAATTCATCAATGTCTTGCTTCTGGGCTCAGAAATTAAGTAGTTCTGTGGTAAACTGAGTCATAGAAATAAATCTCTTTCTAGTAATGTGTTGCAACTCTACTATAACGGATTTATTCCTTTTTGTGTTTACACAACTTATTTTACACTATCATTTCTCTTTTTCGCGAATAAGATTATCTTTATCGAAAACTTATTATCGTTTATCGATAATTATATAGTACACTCTTAATTTCTCCTTGTCAACACATTTTTATCGTTTTTCGATATTTTTTATCTAAAAATCAAAAAAACCAGTCAAGAAAATCTCAACTGGTTAGCTTACTTATGTTAATCGCCTAGACTGGTCATACTTCCGTCTAGACTTTTTATGAGTTTAAGAGGAGGGATTCTACGTTATGAAAAAAAGGAAAAAGGGATTTTGGAAAATGAGGGATGAAAGTTGTAGAATATGGGTAAATTTAGCCTCTTCCTAGCATCAATACTAGTTTTGATAAACCTTAAAGTCTTGAGGATGCTTCTGGAAATTTCGATTGTAGGTTACTTTAATTTTTACTGTCATTGTTTTGTCCTCCTTTTTAGGAATGGTTTGGCCTAGCCAAAACGTTTTATTATCAAAAACTATCTCGTTTTGATGGTTTTATTATAGGTGTCCTAACTTAAAGAAAGCTTGTAATAAGCTTGAAGGAAACTTAAAACTCTCAGTGAGTTTACTGAGAGTTTTTCTGTCTAAAGCATAGATAAAATAATTCCCAAGACCAGAGCCACCCAAACGGCATAGCGAATTGTCGCATGATAGCGGTAACTTTCAATAACCTTGGGTAGCTTTGTAAAGAGATAGGCAATGTAGGCAACTATGGAAAGAAAATACCCTTTAAAATTCCAGGACGAGCCTAAGATACTAAAATCTTCGAATAGGGGCACAAGCATCAGTACAGCCGTAAGCATACACCAGACCGGCAAAAGCGTCCTTTCCTTTTGATGCTGTATATGGATAATCAGCTGAGCTATAAAACCCGCGATGTACATAATCAGTAATACCGAACAAACTAGAGAGATAAGAAGTGAATAAAGATATAGGGTATGAAAGTCCGTCTTTCCTTCTATCAGCTTTGCCAATTCGGTAATAAACCAAATCAAGATGAAGGCGAAAAAATAAAACAGGAGACCTAACATCATAAGAAATAAGGGATGCAAGATAGCAAAAAAATCGATTTTTAACCGTTTCTTTTTCATGGGTTCCCTCCTCAATCAAACTCGCCTTGACTTCTCAAATGAGCTCCTAGCACCTGCCAATCAGGATTCTCGCGCCAGTTAGGGTCAGATACAATTTGGCTGGCCACGCGCCTTGCTTCTTCTAGGATATTATAGTCTTCCACAATATCAGCCACTTGAAATTCAGGAATTCCTGACTGACGTGTTCCAAAGATTTCTCCTGAACCACGCATTTTAAGGTCCTCTTCTGCTAGAACAAAACCATCCGTAGTCTCACACATGGCCTGCATGCGTTTTTTACCGGTATCATTTTTAGGATTAGCCACCAAGACACAGTAGGACTGCTTATCTCCACGACCTACACGGCCACGAAGCTGGTGAAGCTGGCTAAGTCCAAAACGATCCGCATCCATAATGACCATAACCGTAGCATTTGGCACGTTAACCCCCACTTCGATAACTGTGGTTGATACTAAAATCTGAGACTTTCTGTCCTTGAAGTCCTGCATAATTTGGTCTTTTTCATCATTTTTCATGCGACCGTGCATCAGAGCTACTGTAGCTGAATCACCAAAGAAATCTGTGAGTTCCTGATGAAGGGCCACCGCATTTTTCAAATCGAGAGCCTCAGACTCTTCAATCAAAGGTGAAATAAAATAGACCTGAGCATCTTTGTCCAACTCGCCCTTAATCCAAGTCAGTACGGTATCTAGTTGCTCATGTTTAACCCAACGGGTAATAATGGGCTTACGTCCAGCCGGCATCTGGTCAATGATTGACACATCCATCTCTCCAAAGGCAGTGATCGCCAAGGTCCTAGGGATAGGTGTCGCTGTCATCATAAGGACATCAGGATTGTCACCTTTCTCACGAAAAATACGACGTTGATTAACCCCAAAACGGTGCTGCTCATCAGTAATTACTAGCCCAAGCCTGTGATAAGTCACAGCATCCTGAATCAGTGAGTGAGTCCCCACGATCATCTGAGCCTCCCCAGATTCAATTTTGGAAAGAGCTACTTTTTTGTCCGCTGCCTTCATCCCAGAAGTTAGGAGCACTACCTCTAGCTCAGGAAAAAGCCCCTGCAAACTCTGATAGTGCTGCTCTGCTAAGATTTCCGTCGGTACCATGAGGGCAGACTGCAATCCTGCCGTGTAGGCTCCATACATGGCAAGGCTAGCGATAACTGTTTTCCCTGAGCCCACATCTCCTTGCAAGAGACGGTTCATATGAGCCCCAGATTTCATATCAGCTAGGATTTCCGATAAACTGCGCTGTTGGGCTTCTGTCAAGGGAAATGGTAATTCTGCAATTTTGTCTTTGATTTTAGCTTCATCGTAAGCAATTGCTAGACCATTGGTTTCGGACTTATTCTCAGCCTTCAGCACCTGTAAGTTCATCTGGAAATAAAAGAGCTCCTCAAACTTTGTCCTACGTAAAGCCTGCTTATATTCAGCCAAATCTTTCGGAAAATGCATGGCACGCACAGCCTCTTGGCGTCCCATAAGACGATACTTGTCCATAAGCACCTGTGGGAGACTCTCCTCCAACAAATTCAAGGCCCCACTATCAAAAGCTGCCTTTATAGCCTTTATCAACTGGGCCTGACTAACGCCCTGGGCCACATGATAGACTGGCTGCATATCGTCCTCAACTTGAGCCAATACTTTCATACCAGTCACAGCCGACTTCTTCTGGTCCCATTTGCCAAAAATAGCCACTTCTGCCCCCATCTCAATCTTGTCCACAAGATAAGGTTGGTTGAAGAAACTAATGGCAATCACTGCTTCTCCTTGCTTGATTTTAAAACTCAGACGATTCCGTTTAAAGCCATAATACTGCACATTGGCAGGTGTCACCACCGTTCCCGTAATAACAGCCTTTTCGCCATCCATCAGTTCAAAGATAGACTTACTCTTAAAATCTTCATATCGGAAAGGAAAATAAAGCAAGAGGTCCCCAACCGTGTGCAAATCTAATTTGGTAAATTTTTCAGCGGACTTAGGACCAAAGCCTTTCAAATCCGCAATTGGTGAATCTAGTTGAATCATATCCTCTATCATTTCTATCGTGTTCTTCTCCTCGTGAAAGAGGAAGCCTTATCAGCTATTATAACACATGAAAATGGTCTTCACTAAAATCAAAAAATCCAGTATCAAACTGGATTTCTCTTTATTTATATTAGTCATAGCTACGAGGTACACGATCACTAAGCAAACAAAGGACTTCGTAGTTGATAGTGCCACGTTTTTCAGCCACCTCTGTCGCAGTGATGCTTGCTCCCCCATTTTCCCCCATAAGAGTGACAGGAGTTCCTAGGGGATAAACCTTAGGAAGTCGAACAGTGATCTGGTCCATAGACACACGCCCAACAATAGGACAAAGCTGGCCATCCACAACAACGTGGAAACCTTGTAAATCTCTGGTCCAACCATCCGCATAGCCAATCGGAATGGTTCCAATAACCTCATCAGCTGTCGTCGTATACGTTGCACCATAACCCACATCTTGACCTGCTGGCAGGGTCTTAACATGAACAAGTGCTGTCTCCAAGCTTAAAGCAGGACGAATGTTATAGGGAAGGTCTAAAGCACTGCCACTAGGATTGAGACCATAGATGACGACACCTAGACGTACCGCATTAAAGACTGTTTCTGCATGCCAGATACTTGTCGCAGAGTTGCTAGCATGTACCAAGCGAGGGCGGTCCACCAAGTTATTAACCAAATCCGTGAAGAAGGCCAATTGACGCTTGAATTTACTATCATCTGCCTCATCAGCTGTTGCAAAATGTGTAAAAATACCTTCGACATCCGCACCAAGTGACTTCAGACCAGCAATCAAACTATCTGCATCTCCTTGGCTACGCACCCCAATGCGTCCCATACCTGAATCAATCTTAATATGACAGGTCAAACCAGTCAAATCAAGCCCTTGCTTCTTAGCTATTTCCAACCACTCAAGCGAAGCTACCGTCAGAGTGATGTTTTCTTGAATAGCCAAAGGAACCTCGTCTGGCAAGACGACTCCTAAAATAAGTATCGGTTGCTCTAAGCCAGCCTGACGGAGTTCAAGTGCCTCGTCTAGGTTGGAAACACAAAAACCATCTACCTGTTTAGACAAATGCTTGGCCACCGCAACAGCCCCATGACCATAAGCATTGGCCTTAACAACTGCAAAAGTCTTTACCTGTTTAGGGATGTGACTAACCACTTGTTCAATATTTTCTGAAATTGCTGATAGATCAACCTTTGCCAAGGTTGGTCGATGTAAACTTGAAATCATAAGCTATCCTCTTCCAACATCTATCTCTTAGTTTTTTTCTAAAATGACACTTGCCTGAACAAAATCACCGCTATGAGAAATCGAGATGAAGACATTGCCTTCAAAAGGCGACTGGGTCACCACTGGCGCGCCCTTGTCATTGGTCAAAATTTCAATATCCTTAAAGCCGACTGCTCCAATACCTGTACCCCAGGCCTTTGAAAATGCTTCCTTACCGGCCCAGCGACCTGCTAAATAGGATATCTGACGATTGCCAGAAAGGGATTCAAAACGCTCCCACTCTTTTGGTGTCAATACCTTTTTTGCAAAACGTGGATTGCGGTCATAAGCCTTTTTAACAGCTGAAATTTCCTGCAAGTCTATACCATGTCCAAAAATCATAATTGTTACGAAAGTCGATTGTGGATTTCACGAATAAGACTATCTGTCTTATCCCAACCAAGACATGGATCTGTGATTGATTTACCGTAAACTTCAGGTGTGTCTTGACGACCATCCTCAAGGTAAGACTCAATCATAAAGCCACGCACGGTATCCGCGATACGCTCATCCCACTCACGGTTAAGAAGGACTTCACGCACAATGCGAACTTGTTCCATGAAGTTTTTACCAGAGTTATCATGGTTTGTATCAACAAGAATAAATGGGTTTTCCAAATTAAATGCACTATACTTGTCCAAAGCCTTAACCAAGTCTTCGAAATGGTAGTTGACAATGTTCTGACTATTTTCATTGTTGGCACCACGCAAGATAGCGTGAGCGAGTGGGTTACCATCTGTTTTAACTTCAGCGCCATTGTAAAGGAAATGCTGTTGGTTCTGCGCAGCATAGATACCATTAAACATGACATTCAAATTCCCTGACGTTGGGTTCTTCAAACCAATTGTCACATCAATACCTGAAGCTACAAAGCGGTGTTCTTGGTCCTCAACCGAACGTGCTCCAACAGCGTGGTAGCTAAGCAAATCATCAAAGAAGGAAAGATTTGACGGATAAAGCATCTCATCAGCGATTGGGAGGCCTGTTTCAGTAATAATACGTGACTGAAGGTGGCGAACCGCCTTAACCCCAGCAAGAAGGTCTACATCACCCTCTGCATCTGGCTGGTGGATAAGCCCCTTATAACCGTCCCCATTAGTACGTGGTTTAGCTGTATAAACACGCATAACAATAAAGATTTTGTCCTTCACTTCTTCCTGAAGTTTGGCCAAACGGTGAGCATAGTCAAGAACGGCTTCTTCATTATCAGATGAACATGGACCAATAACCAAGAGAATACGTTTGTCCTCACCCTTGATAATTTTTGCCAAGGCCTCATCATTAGCCTGTTTAGTTACTAGTGCGTCTCCCGTAAGAGCATGCAATTTCCTTACTTCCGCTACATCAATCAGCGGACTATTTTGATGAATTCCCATCTATTTCCCTCTCTTTGTGAAAAGAGAGCGAACCGCTTGGTCATCCAAACGGTTCACTCCCCATATATGGTTTCTGTTACCTTATTATTTTGACAAAGTATCGTGGATTTCACGAATCAATTCTTCTGTCTTATCCCAACCAAGACATGGGTCAGTGATTGATTTACCATAGACATCTGGCGCATCTTGACGGCCATCTTCAAGGTAAGATTCAATCATGAAACCACGTGCCACTTTGTTGATTTTTTCATTCCAATCACGGTTAATCAAGGTTTGACGAACGATACGGATTTGTTCCAAGTAACGTTTACCTGAGTTATCATGGTTTGTATCAATAACGATGAATGGATTCTCAAGGCCCATTTGTTCATAGTGTTCAATTGTTTCAAGCACATCATCATAGTAGAAGTTAGGTACGTTTTTACCATATTCATTCGTTGAACCACGAAGAATAACGTGTGCCAATGGGTTCCCTGGAGTTTCAACTTCTTCACCGTTAAAGAGGAAGTTTTGTTTGTTTTGTGCGGCGTAGATACCGTTAAACATCACGTTAAGGTTCCCTGATGTTGGATTCTTCATACCAGTTGGAACATCAATACCTGACGCAACAAAACGGTGTTGTTGGTCTTCTACAGAACGTGCACCAACGGCAATGTATGACACAAGGTCATCTACCAAAGGAAGATTTTCTGGGTAAAGCATTTCGTCAGCAGTTGTGATACCAGTTTCAGTGATAACACGGTAGTGAAGGTTACGCACAGCCTTGATACCGTTAATTAGGTTTGGTTTCCCTTCAGCATCAGGTTGGTGTACAAGTCCTTTATAGCCATCACCATTTGTACGAGGTTTAGCTGTATAGACACGCATAACCATAAAGACTTTATCTTTAACTTCTTCTTGAAGTTTAGCCAAACGGTGAGCATAATCAAGAACAGCTTCTTCATTATCAGATGAACATGGACCAATAACCAAAAGCGTACGGTCATCTTCACCCTTGATGATTGCTTCAAGCTCTTTATCACGAGCTTGTTTCTTGGCAAGGGCTTCACCTGTTAATGTAGTTGATTCTTTAACTGCATCAAAATCAATTTTTTCACTTACTGCTTTAAAAACCATAATAATTACCTATTTTTTTCCTAAAATTGTTTACGACCGTGACAATTTTTAAATTTCTTACCAGAGCCACATGGACAGAAGTCATTACGACCAACCTTACTAAAGTCAATTTCTTGACCATTAGCATCTGCTTGGTGGGCCTGGATATTGCCTGTTGCTGTTGTCGAAACACGTTCATTCACATTTTCACGAGATTGCTCATGAATTTGTGCTTTCATCATTGTACGTGTCACATCATATTCAATTGCCCCAATCATATCTTGGAACATCTTGAACCCTTCAGATTGATACTCAACGATTGGGTTGTTTTGTGCATAACCACGCAAACCAACGGCATTACGTAATTGATCTAGAGCATCGATGTGGTCCGTCCACTTGTTATCAACAACCATCAAAATCAAGACTTTTTGGAATTCACGGATAGCTTCCTCTGAACGCAATTTCTTGATTTGACGAGCATAAACATCATCTGCTAACTCATTCAAGTAAACTTTAATAGCGTCATAATTAACACTACGTTTCGTTACCTCTCCCACTTCTTGTAAATCTTCAAGTGAGATGGCATTCTCAGGAACCAAGGCCTGACGAGCAAAGTTCAAGATACCTTTAAGAGCTTCCTCTTGATCATTGCGGCTGTGACCATCTACCGTACGGTTAATCGTACGCGTAATCATAGCCTTAATCTCAGGTTCAAGGTCACGTTCCGCTGTGATAACATCATAACGCTCAGCGTAGATGATTTCACGTTGTTCACGCATAACGTCATCGTACTGAAGGACTTGTTTACGAGTATCGTAGTTATTTCCTTCGACACGTTTTTGAGCCGCTTCCACTTGGCGTGTCAACATACGTGATTTGATAACAATATCCTCATCATCAGCATTCAAACGTTCCAAGACTTGCTTGATACGATCAGAACCGAAGCGACGCATCAATTCGTCTTCAAGTGAAAGATAGAATTGAGATTCTCCTGGGTCCCCTTGACGTCCCGCACGACCACGCAACTGGTTATCGATACGACGGCTTTCGTGACGCTCTGTACCAATGACACAGAGTCCACCAAGGTCAAGAACCCCTTCACCAAGTTTGATGTCGGTACCACGACCGGCCATGTTGGTCGCAATCGTAACGGCACCACGTTGACCCGCATTCATGATAATATGCGCTTCTTTTTCGTGGTTCTTGGCATTAAGCACTTCATGAGGAATACCTGCTTCAACCAACATCTTAGAAATCAAGTCAGATGTTTCAACGGCAACCGTACCAACAAGGACTGGTTGCCCCTTTTCATAACGACGTTTAACATCTTGTACCACAGCGCGGAATTTAGCATCCAAGGTAGGGTAAAGAAGGTCATCATGGTCAATACGTTGAATTGGACGGTTGGTTGGAATCGGAATGATTCGCATGTTATAAATTTCACGGAATTCATCTTCCTCAGTTTTACCAGTACCAGTCATCCCTGACAATTTCTTGTACATACGGAACATATTTTGGTAAGTGATTGAGGCAGATGTCTTCGTTTCTTCTTGAACTGGCACACCTTCTTTTGCCTCAATGGCTTGGTGGAGTCCATCTGAGAAACGACGACCTTCCATAGTACGACCTGTAAATTGGTCAACGATAAGGATTTCTTGCTCAGGACTGACCACATAGTCGATATCATGCAACATGATGTAGTTGGCACGAAGGGCGTTGTCAATATAGTGAGTCAAGGCAACATTGTCAATATCGTACAAGTTATCCAAGTTGAAGAATTCTTCAGCCTTGTCAATACCTGAGTCATTCAAACCAATCGTTTTCGTTGGAATATCAATAGCATAATCATCTTCTGTTAATGTCTTAACAAAAGCATCCGCACGATGATACAACTGATTAGTTTCTGAACTTACAGGACCTGATACGATCAATGGTGTACGAGCTTCGTCGATAAGAACTGAGTCAACTTCATCGACCAAGGCATAGTTCAATGGACGTTGTACCATGTTTTCCTTACGAACAACCATGTTATCACGAAGATAGTCGAAACCTACCTCTGAGTTGGTTGAGTAAGTGATATCACAGTTATAAGCTTCACGTTTTTCAGCTGGTGATTTGGCTGAAAGGTTAATCCCTACTGACAAACCAAGCCAACTATAAAGCTCACCCATTTCAGTTGCATCACGCTCTGAAAGGTATTCGTTAACGGTGATAACGTGCACACCTTCACCTGAAATAGCATTTAGGTAAACAGGCATTGTCGCAGTCAGGGTTTTCCCTTCCCCTGTACGCATCTCTGGGACGTCACCATGGTGAAGAACAATACCACCCATGATTTGCACACGATATGGGAAAAGTCCAAGAACACGTTTTGCCCCTTCACGAACAACTGCAAATGCCTCTGGCAAGAGTTGGTCTAGGCTTTCTCCGTTTTGATATCGTTTTTTAAATTCTTCTGTTTTTGCCTGAAGTTCTTCATCTGAAAGAGCCGCCATTGCATCAGCATAGCTCTCGACTTTCTTGGCAGTTTTTTCTAGTTTCTTAATTTCGCCTTTATCATTTTCAATGATTTTGCGTAATATATTTGCCATCTTTTTTCCTTTCGACAGTCTTTATCTCCATATTTTACCACAAAAGCCCCCTTTAAACAAGAAATCACTCAAGGATTGACAAAGAAAAAAGCCCTAGTTTAAGGGCTTTCACAATGGATTTGCAAATAAACGAAAACTTTTTTATTAGATTCACTGAAAATATCGACAATAATGCTTTAAAACTACTTCTTAGAGTTCTCTTGGCTCTCTAGGATATCCTCAAAATCATGCAAGAGATTTTCAAAAGCCTGCTCAAAGAAGACATGGTCGGTGCCGCTATAGGCCTTCATTATCATAGGGCTAGCTTCAAAATCAACGTAGAATTGATAGTCCAAGACACCATTTTTCCAGTAAAATTTGATGCTAGGGGAGGCTGTTTTTTCACCGCACATACCCGGAATGGCCCGTTGTAAGCCATAAATGTGATCTCCATAATCTTTCAGACGATAGTAAGCTCCCTCAAAATAATAGGATTTGCCGATTTCAATACGCTCAAATAGTGCAGCTAAAACTTTTTCATTACTCATACTTAAGCCTCGTTAGGGTGACTGACAATCATCTCCAATTGTCCATCAATTTCCCAATCTGTCACATCATTTGGAAGAATGAAGTGATCACCTTTTTTTAGACAATAAATGCGTGAATCAATAGTCATAGTCCCATTGCCAGAAAGTACCGAACAAAGAAAATAAGGAGCTGATTGCTTGAAGTCAACCAAGCCACTGAGTTTCCATTTATATACGGTGAAGAAGGAGTTTGATGTCAAACAAGTCGACTCTAATTGCAAGGTCTTAACAGTTGCTGGGATGCTATTTTCTGGGTCCCCTAAATTCAAGACATCAAGAGACTGTTGAATATGAAGCTCACGTTTATTGCCCTGATCATCCCTACGATCAAAATCATAGACACGGTAAGTGGTGTCGCTAGATTGTTGAGTCTCTAAAATCAGGATACCTGGACCAATAGCATGCATGGTACCACTTGGTACAAAGAAAAAGTCACCTTTTTTAACAGGAGTTTTCGACAAAAGTCCGTCCCAATCACCTGCTTCAATTAAGGACGCCAATTCTTCCTTGGTCTTAGCCTTGTGACCATAAATAATCTCTGCACCCTCTTCAGCATCAATAATATACCAACATTCTGTCTTTCCTAGCTCACCTTCATGCTCTAGTCCATAAGCATCATCAGGGTGTACTTGTACTGAGAGACAGTCATTAGCGTCCAAAATCTTTGTCAACAAAGGAAAAACACTAGTCTTGGGATTTCCAAAAAGTTCTGGTTTATCCTTGTAAAGTTCTGCCAGATGAAAACCAGCATACTTCCCGTTTTTGACATAGGATACACCATTAGGATGGGCAGAAATTGCCCAGTATTCACCAGTGTGTTCACTGGGAATATCGTAACCAAACTCTGTCTTAAGTCGATTACCTCCCCAGATTTTTTCATGCATTGGCGAATCTAAAAATAAAGGTTCCATTACATCCTCCTGTATAGAGCAAAACGCCTTAAGATCATGTCTTAAAGCGATTTTACATATTTTGCTTATTTGCGTGAGTGTTTGTCAGCTACATCTTTGGCAAGTGCAAAGTTACCAAGTGTCGCAGAGCCATTACCTGAAACAGCAGGTGTCACAATATACTCAGTCACGTCTGGTACTGGAAGGTAACCATTCAAAAGAGCTGTGAATTTTTCACGGACACGACGAAGCATGTGTTCTTGTCCCATAACACCACCCCCAAAGACGATAACTTCTGGACGGTAGAGCACAGTTGCCTGGACAGCAGCTTGAGCAATGTAGTAAGCTTGGACGTCCCAAACGTCAGAGTGCTGATCAATCAATTCACCACGAATACCTGTTCGAGCTTCGAGTGATGGTCCAGCAGCCAAACCTTCCAAACACCCACGGTGGAATGGACAAGTTCCGTTAAATTCATTGGAAACATCATTTGGGTGAAGAGGTACATATACGTGACCAGCTTCAGTGTGACCCATACCACCAATGAACTCACCATTTTGAATAGCACCGGCTCCAATACCAGTTCCGATAGTGTAGTAAACAAGACTCTTAACACCTTTACGAACAAGTGTCTCACCATAAGCAGATGAGTTAACATCAGTCGTAAAGTAGAAAGGAATATTAAACTCTTTAGCAATCAAACCAAGAAGGTCGACATTTGACCAATGTGGTTTTGGTGTTGAAGTCACAAAACCATATGTTTCAGAGTTTGGATCAACATCAATTGGTCCAAATGAACCAATTGCAATTCCAGCCAATTGATCTTCATAACGTTTGAAAAATTCAATCGTACGGTCAATTGTTTCGTAAGGTGTAGTTGTTGGGAATTGAGTTTTTTCAACGACTTGGAAATTTTCATCACCAACAGCACAAACAAATTTTGTACCACCAGCTTCCAAGCTTCCGTAAAGTTTAGCCATAGGTAAAGCTATCTCCTTTTATGATCAATAATAACTATTTATACTATTATAAATAAAAGCTAGGCAAAAGACAATCTAAATGAGACCTTGTTTAAGGAGGTACAGACTACTCTGCTTCATACTTTTCTTTATGAGCCATTTAACTAAAAAAGCCGAATTGGCTTCGACTTTTCTAGCTTATTATTTAACTGCGATGAAGTCTGCACCTTCAGCAACTGAACCAGTCGCTACTGATGAAACATCTTCGAAGTCTGCAGTGTTTGTAACGATAACCATAGTTGTATCGTCAAGACCTGCTTCAGTGATTACTGAGCTATCGAAGGTAGCCAAGACATCACCTTTTTTAATACGTTGATTTGCTTGAACTTTAGCATCAAATCCTTTACCGTCAAGTGAGACAGTGTCGATACCGATGTGGATAAGCACTTCAGCACCTTTATCAGATTTAAGACCGTAAGCGTGACCTGTTGGGAAGGCGATTTGCACTTCACCATCAAATGGTGCGACTACTTGGTTTCCTGAAGGTTTAATAGCGGCACCTTTACCCATAGCTCCTGATGAGAAGACTGGGTCATTAACATTTTCCAAAGCTACAACTTCACCTTTAAGTGGTGCAGCGATTGTTTCGGCTTGCAATGCAACTGGAGCTGATTCTGCAGATGCAATATCTTCAGCAACAACTTCTTTTTGAGCTTCAACTTCTTCCTCTTTGTAACCGAAGATCCAAGTAAGAGCAAAACCAAGAGCAAGTGTTACAAGTACCATGATCACATACTTAAGCACTTGACCGTTAAGGTAAAGAAGAGTACCAGGAACGATTGTTACACCAAATCCTGTACCAGCGAGGTTAAGGATTGAGGCCAACCAACCACCAGCAGCACCAGCGATAAGACCCATGATAAATGGTTTACCGAAACGAAGGTTAACCCCGAAGATAGCTGGTTCAGTGATACCAAGTACCGCTGAAAGAGTTGCAGGGAAAGCAAGTGCTTTCAATTTAGCATCTTTAGTTTTAACACCCACTGCAAGTGTCGCACCAGCTTGGGCAGTCATAGCAGCTGTGATGATAGCGTTAAGTGGGTCTTTACCAGTATTAGCAATGAGGTTAGCTTCAAGCAAGTTAAAGACGTGGTGAACCCCTGTAACGACGATAACTTGGTGAACTCCACCAAGAACAAGACCAGCAAGACCAAATGGCAAGTTAAGAATCCATTCTGTAGCAGCAAGAACATAGCTTTCAACAGTATGGAAGACAGGACCAATGATAAAGAGGGCCAAAGCTGACATTACTGCGAAGACGATAAGTGGACGCAAGAGAAGGTCAAGAACGTCTGGAACCCATTTACGAACCCATTGCTCGAACTTAGCACCAAGCAAACCTACGAAGAAGGCTGGAAGCACTGAGTTTTGGTAACCTACTACTGGAATAAAATCAAAGAAGTAAATTGGTTTAGCAGCACCTGATGCAACATCCCAAGCGTTAGGAAGGGCGTTGTTAACCATCATCAAACCAAGAACCAAACCAAGAAGTGGTGAACCACCAAATACGTTAAAGGCTGACCAACAAATCAAGGCTGGGAAGAAGGCGAAGGCTGTATCTGTCAATACAACTGTGTAAGTATAGAAATCAGTAGCAGCAAAAGCTTTTGATGTTGTACCGAACAAACCAAGAACTGTATCGTTATTGATTGCTCCACGGATACCCATGAAAAGACCAGTCGCTACGATTGCTGGAAGCAATGGAACGAAAACGTCACCGAATGAACGGATAGCACGTTGGAACCAGTTACCTTGTTTAGCAGCTTCTGCTTTTTGTTCGTCTTTAGATGCTGTTGGAAGACCTTGAGCAACGACTTCGTCGTAAATCTTGTTAACAGTACCTGTACCAAAAATCATTTGGTATTGACCTGAGTTAAAGAAAGCACCTTGAACTTTTTCAATGTTCTCAGCCTTTTCTTTATTGATTTTGTTTTCATCTTTGACCATCACACGTAGACGAGTCGCACAGTGAGCAACACTGTTGACGTTTTCACGTCCACCGAGGGCATCGATGACTTCTTTTGCAATTTGTTTGTTATCCATTTGCAAAATTCTCCTTAATAAAATTTGGTATGAAAGCGTTTAGCTTTTCTTTACGATAACTATTTTAGCATCTTTCTGCCATATGTCAACCGTTTAGCATATTTTTTTTATTTTTTGTTATAAATCGTTGATTTTTATAGGTAAAACGTTTACTATATTATTAACAAATAGATTAGGAGATTACTAAATATGAATCTACCAACAGAAGTTCGTTACCGTCCATACGCAGATTGGACAGACGAAGAAAAAACAAAGATTAGAGAAAATGTCGCTAAATCACCTTGGCGTGCAAGTTACCATATCGAACCAGAAACAGGGCTTCTTAATGATCCAAACGGTTTTTCTTACTTTAATGGTAAGTTCCAACTTTTCTACCAAAGTTGGCCATTTGGAGCTGCTCATGGTTTGAAACAATGGGTGCATACTGAAACTGAAGATTTGGTTCACTTTACAGAAACTGGTGTCAAACTCTTGCCAGACCATGAAAATGATAGCCACGGTGCCTACTCAGGTTCTGCTTATCAAATCGGTGATAAACTCTTTATCTTCTATACTGGGAACGTTCGTGATGAAAACTGGATTCGTGACCCACGTCAAATCGGCGCTTGGATGGATAAAGACGGCAAAATCGAAAAATTCGACAAGGTTCTTATCAAACAACCTGCTGACGCTACTGGGCACTTCCGTGACCCTCAAATCTTCGATTACAAGGGACAATTCTACGCTATCGTAGGTGCTCAAAACCACGATAAACAAGGTTATATCAAACTTTACAAGGCAGTAGACAATGATGTCGAAAACTGGGTTGAGGTTGGTAATCTTGACTTTGGTGGCACTGGGTCAGAGTACATGATTGAGTGTCCTAACCTTGTCTTTGTAGATGGCAAACCTGTTCTTCTTTATAGCCCACAAGGTCTCGATAAAGCTGAACTTGACTACGGTAACATCTACCCTAACACTTATAAGATTTTCCAAGATTTCGACACAGAAAAACCTGCCCTCGTTGATGGCACACCAATTATCAACTTGGACTACGGATTTGAAGCATATGCAACTCAAGGCTTTAATACTCCAGATGGTCGTGCCCTTATTGTCAGCTGGATCGGTCTTCCAGATGTGGACTATCCAACTGACAAATACGACTACCAAGGGGCTATGAGCTTGGTTAAAGAATTGTCTATTAAAGATGGCAAACTCTACCAATATCCAGTCGAAGCCATTACAAGCTTACGTGCTAGCCAAGAAGATTTCTCTGAAAAAACGGCAACAACTAACACTTACGAGCTTGAACTTAACTTTGAAGCTAACACTCAAACAGAACTTGTCCTCTTCGCAGACCAAGAAGGAAATGGCTTGTCACTTACAGTTGATACTGAAAACGGAAAAGTTATCCTTGACCGTTCTAAAGCTGGTGAACAATATGCTACTGACTTTGGCACAAGCCGTGAATGCGCTCTTGATGCCGGTCAAGCTGCAACAGCAAACATCTTTGTAGATAACTCAATCGTTGAAATTTTCTTCAACAAAGGTGAGAAAGTCTTCACTAGTCGTGTTTTCCCAAGTACAGAACAAACTGGTATCAAAGTAACGTCAGGAAACGTTTCTGGACACTACTTCAACTTGAAATACTAAGGTGATTTATGGTCGCAAAGCTTACTGACGTTGCCGAACTGGCTGGTGTGAGCCCAACCACAGTTTCTCGCGTCATAAACAAAAAGGGCTACCTCTCACAGAAGACCATTGACAAAGTTCACGCTGCTATGCAAGAACTCAACTATAAACCTAATAATTTAGCTCGAGGTCTTCAAGGAAAGTCGGCCAAACTCGTTGGCTTGATTTTCCCAAATATTTCCAATATATTTTATGCCGAACTTATTGAACGTCTTGAGGATGAACTCTTTAAGCAAGGCTATAAAACCATTATTTGTAATAGTGAGCATGATCCTAACAAGGAGAGAGACTATTTGGAGATGCTTGCCGCCAACCAATGTGACGGCATCATCTCGTCTAGTCACAATCTTGGTATTGAGGATTATGAGAAGGTTGAAGCTCCCATCGTTGCCTTCGACCGTAATCTCGCCCCAAAGATTCCTATTGTTTCGTCTGACAACTTTGAAGGTGGCAAGTTAGCCGCAAGAGCTATGGTCAAGGCTGGCTGTCAACGCATTGTCATGATTACAGGCTATGATAATTCGGATTCTCCAACAGGACTTCGTCAACTAGGTTTTAATTATGAATTGGACAAGAAAGGTATTATTTGTCCTGTTCCAAACGATTTGTCTCTCATGCGACGAGAATTAGAAATCAAATCTATTATCTCTCGTGAAAAACCAGATGGCATCTTTGTTTCGGACGATTTAACAGCTATCTTGGTTATGAAGATAGCTAGACAATTGGGACTTTCTATCCCAGATGACCTAAAAATCATCGGTTATGACGGTACCGCCTTTATCCGTCACTTCTACCCAGAGTTAGCAACTATCCAACAACCTTTGGATGAAATTGCTAAGCTTTGTGTCGAAATTCTTCTCAAGAAAATTAAAGGCAAAACAGTTAATCGTGATTATGTACTTCCAGTGAGTCTGATTGCTGGTGGCAGTATATAAATGAAAGTCGCAAGAAATCTCCGCTTGCGACTTTTTTCTTGTTACATTTGTAGAAAAAAAGAAGTTGAAACAATGCTCAACTTCTTTTGCTTATGCTTCATCTGTCACAAACTGGCTAAGTACACCATTAATGAACTTAGCAGATGTTTCATCAGAATATTTTTTAGCGATTTCAATGATTTCGTTAATAGCTACACGTCCTGGTGTTTCTTCAAATGACGTGATTTCATAAAGTCCCAAACGAAGGAGAGTACGATCTGTCACAATCAAACGTGAGAGGCTCCAACCCTCTTTCAACTTTTCTTCAATTTGACTATCAAGTTGGGCCAACTCTTCACGGACACCTGTTACTAGGCTAAGGAGAAAGGCTGGTACATCAACTTCAGTTTCTTCGTCAATTGGCTTGTCATAAGTGTAAGCGAAATGTGCTTGTTCCAGAGCTTCTCCACCAAATTCAAGGGCAAAAAGCGTTTGAAAAGCACGCTCACGAAGGTCACGACGTGAATCTTTAAAGATATTAGTCATTCAAAAAATCCTCGTTAAACAATTCAGCCAAGTCTGGTTTTTGTGACTTTTCAGTAACAATAGATTCAACGTGAACATTGACTTCTGAAATTGCCACTTCTGCCATATCATAGACAGCTGTTTTAACAGCCTTTTGAATTTCAATTGAAACCGCTGGTACGTTAACCCCATACTGAAGTGAGACGTAGATATCAGCATTTACAGTACCATCTTCTTCTGTTCGGAGGTAAACACCACGTCCCAAGCTTGTTTTGCTGAGACTATCCGTAACATTTTTATTTTGAAGGGCGTAAACACCTTCCACTTTAGTTGCAGCGATACCTGTAATCACTTCGAGCACGCGAGGGGCAATTACAATTTCACCGATATTTTCTGTAGTCATCGCATGTTTCCTTTCCGTTAGTTTGGAAAATAAAGCCTTCAAACCAGTGGTTTGAAAGACTTAGTTGGGCTTAGGCACGTGATACGTAAGTACCTTCAGCTGTGTTGATAACCAATTTTTGACCAGCTTCGATAAAGTCTGGAACGTTAACCACAAGACCAGTTTCAAGTGTTGCAGGTTTACCTGAACCTGTAACTGTTGCACCTTTGATTGATGGTTGTGTTTCAGTAACAGTCAATTCAACAGTTGTTGGCACTTGAACACCAATAACTTCTGTTCCGTAGAATTGGATTTTTACGTCTGAGTTTTCAAGGATAAATTTCAATTCTTCTTGAACGTTGGCTACTGGGATTTCATATTGGTCATATGTTTCAGTGTTCATGAAGTATGCAGTATCATCCATTTGGTACAAGTATTGTGCTGGTACTGTTTCGATGATTGCTTGTTCAAATTTTTCTTCTGGACGATAGCTAGTATCAAAAGTTGAACCTGAACGAACATCACGCAATTTCATACGCATGATTGTGTTACCTTTACCAGGTTTGTGGTGGCTAGCTTCAAGAACTTTGATCAATTTGCCATCGTTAGTTACGAAAGTCATACCCGCACGGAGTTTACTTGCTTCAATCATTATTAAATACCTCTTTGTAAAAAATTATTATCAGTTTATTCTACCATAAATGATAGCATGGCTCAAATGTTTTATAGATTCAAGCCCAATCCTCAGGCTTTTTTCAAAGAACAAACTATTCATCCATTCCTAAGTGAACCTCTGGAACATCATGTTGCAAATAAGAAACGCCTTTTTGTTCCATCAATTCAATCGCAAAGGGATGGGGCCTATAATTAGCTTTGTATGTAATCTTAACAATACCAGCTTGCAAGAGGGCTTTGGTGCAGTTGATACAAGGAAAATGAGTCACATAAATCTCTGTATTTTTGGTAGAAATCCCCTCTTTGGCACATTGGATAAGGGCATTCATCTCTGCGTGTACCGTACGAATACAATGACCATCTTCCATATAGTGGCCTACTTCGTTACAGTTATCAGTCTCAGAAACTCCGCCGTTATAACCTGTAGCGATAATACGCTTGTCCTTGACTAAAACAGCTCCAACAAAGGCACGGTCACACGTAGAACGCTTAGAAATCAGCTCTGCATTAGCCATAAAATAATCTTGCCAAGATAAACGGTTTGGCATAAAGTATTCCTCCAAATCTTAGAGAACAATCAATTCCTTAGGCGCAAGGGTAATCAATTCACAACCATTTTCTGTGATAATGATGTCATCTTCGATACGAACACCGTATTTATCAGCCAAATAAACACCTGGCTCGTCCGTCAAGACCATACCAGCTTCGATAGTCTCATCAGAGTTACCAAAGTAAGGAATCTCGTGAATGTCAAGACCGATACCATGTCCAATACCATGTGTAAAGTAGTCACCGTACCCCGCTTCGACAATAACATCACGCGCAACCTTATCATAGTCACGACGTGTCATACCAGCCTTAGCTGCGTCAATCAAGGCCTGGTTAGAACGTAGAACGATATCATAAATTTCACGCTCCTCATCAGTGGTGTCACCAATATGGATAGTACGAGTCATATCGCTAACGTAGTGGTTGTAGTAGCAACCAAAGTCCATCGTTAAGGTTTCACCAGATTGGATAACCTTTTCTGAAGCAACCCCATGAGGCATAGCAGAACGGTAACCTGAAGCAATGATAGACTCAAAGGAAACCCCTGAAGCTCCGTACTCACGCATACGGAAATCTAGGAAGTTTGCCACTTGTAGCTCTGTTGTTTGACCGGGTTTAATGAAATCAAGCACATCTGTAAAGGCACGGTCTGAGATAGAACAAGCCTTACGGATAGTTGCCAATTCTTTTTCGTCCTTGATCATACGCAACTCTTCCATGAAGTTGCTTTGTGGTGATAAAGTGTAGCCTTCAAAAATCGCTTGAAGACCTTGATAGTAAGCAAATGATACCTGATTATCAAATCCGATTATTTCCAGTTTATCAGCCTCGATAATTTTAACAATATCCTTAAGCGGATCCTTACTTTCGATAATATCAAAGCCATGCACAGATTGTTTGGCAATGAGGGTATAACGTGAATCCGTTAAGAAGAGGCGACGATTCTTAGTAATGAAGACAGTCGCATTTGTCCCCCAGAAATCTGTTAAATAATAGATATTTTTTTGTCCTGTCACCAACAAGGCATCAAGGCCTGATTGGGCAAGTTTGGCATCAAATCGTTCAAGTCTAAGTTGCATTATGAATTACTCCTTTGGTATTTTAGGTTAATTATACCAAATTTTCAGACTTTAAAGGATTAAATTGGCATTTTAGAGTGTTTTTTTGATGTCATAAAGAAAAAGCCAGATGAAACTCTGACTTTATTAGCATTATACAAAGGCTCGCTTTTCGTAGATAGTTGGCGCAAAGAAGAGCAAAACCAGAGTCCAAGCAAACAAAACAAGGGCTTCGCGAAGACTGAAGAACTGTTGACCGCTAGTAAAAACTGCTCGCATAAAACTAAATGGCACATAAGTCATCAGCTTAGTCATGGTATCCCCTAAACTAGCCAAATAGAGGGTGAAGAAAGTCATTCCTGTTACTCCAAAATAAGCCGTTACAAAGGCTGTCAAGGTATTTTTTACAAACAAGACAAGCAAAGAGGAAACCATATAAATAAAGGCTCCATAGAGTAGGAAATCAATATAGATGTCTCTGATATAATCCCACAAAGAAAAATCTACATGCTGCACAGAATACTTGTAGAAGGCCAACTCCAAAACCAAAATAGTAGCAGCAACTATAGATAACACAAGGAAACTTAAGAGTTTTCGAAGAATAACCTCGCGTCCAGATAAGGAAGACACCCGAATCATATTAATTGTTCGATTCTGAAATTCTCGTCCAAGACTAGATACTGCTAGATAAGCAAAGACGATATCCACGATAAAGGAATAACTGGCAATAATCGCTGATGGCCCAAGGTAATCTCCCTTATAGCCATCACATAAGATTACAATTGCACCAATCAAGGCTACCAATCCAAGACAAATAAAAACACTCCTCGTCACACATTCCTGCTTTAAAAATACCGTTCTCAATTTACTTTTCATTGAATAGCACCTCACTTAATCCTTCTTTTTCATAAGTAAAAGGAATCCCCTCCCGATCCATAACCTGCTTAACAGCTGCTAATCCTTTGACTAAGATGTCATGCTTTTGTCGTTCAAAAGATAGACCATTTAATTTGAGCAGAGACATCAATGACTTCAAACTTAAATCCTCAGTATAAATCTTGTATTTGACATTATTACTGTCATCTAAGTAAATCAGCTTATGATTCTTCAACAAAAAGTTTTTCGTACAAACCTGTTCAAGGTTAGACAGGATATGACTTGAGATAATAAAGGTTAGGCCATGATTTTTAGCTAACTTTTTAATTAATGTGAGGAGACTGTTGATTCCATTAGGGTCTAGACCATTTGTAGGCTCATCAAGAAGGATGAGTTCATCTGAAGCAACTAAGGCGATAAACAAACCCACACGTTGCTTCATTCCCAAAGACAATTTGGAAGCCTTGCGTTTAAGATAGGCTGCTACCTCCAACTCGTCCTTATAACGGTCAATCAACTCATAATCCTTACTGTACAATTTACAATAAAATTTAAGGTTTGCTTCAACAGTCATGTTAGGATATAGGGCTGGAGCTTCAATCAAGGCTCCTACAGTTCTTGTTTTTAAGTCAATAATATCCTTGGGTCCTGCCAAAATACCTGAAACTAGTTTCATCAGGGTTGTCTTCCCTGCACCATTATTACCAATCAAACCGGCAATATCCCCCTTCTCTAACGTGAACGAGATATTATCCAAAACGGTTTGCTTTCCAAAACTATAGGTTAAGCCTTTCACCGCTAGCACTGTCATGTATTTACCTTTCTTTGTTTAAATAACTAGCCCAATCGCTTATGATACACGAAGAAATGACCTTAGACCAAGGCAGAGGAAATCATATTTGATAAATTCTTTTATTTCTCCAACTTAGAAAATAGTCTGTTAGATAAATTTCCCTAAAAGACTTATAAGCAGATCTGTTAGATTCCTAAAAACTTGCTTAATTTGAGACATTAGGCTAGTAACAGACCCTTCAGTATGATTAATTACATCCTTATCACTATCCTTGATAGTATCTTCAGAAGGGGACTCAGGTAAGGGATTTTCCACCTTCTCTACTACTTCTGTTCCCTCTGGTGTCTCTGTTTTCTCAGTTTCTTCCTTGAAAACAGCCTGATAAATAGCTTGGGCATCTGGAGCACTGCCAAGATAGCCAGAAACCAATTGACCATTTTTGAGACGAATGACACTTGGAGTCCCTGGAATTCCTAGCTTATCAAATAGTATTTTACGAGACTCACGGTCCAACTGATCTGAATCTGTATTGTAATAAAGAAGCTGACCATCAATCAGGGTATTGAAATCCTTCAAAACCGGAGAATTTTGACGACAATAGTAGCAGGTTGGCCGGCCAACATAAAGGATATGATCCCCGCTATCTTCAGTCAACATATTTGTGACATCACTATAAGAGACTGGCTTCAGGTTTTCAAGATTCTTTTCATAAGTTTCAACCGAGACCTCTTCGGACCTTACTTCTATCTCAACCACTCCTGTCTGTGATGATTGAGGAAGCAAATTTTCCTTTGTCTCACTAATAGATTCAACTTTCTCAGCTACCTGTTGAGAAGCTGTTTCAGAAGAAACTTCCACATTCTCTACTTCACCATTCTCAACAGAATTATTTGATAATTCGACTGTAGATTCCTTAACATCTAACTCATCCGCTGCTCCACTAAGCACCGCTAACTGGCAAGTACCTAAAACAAAACTCGCCATCAAAATAAATTGTATTTTCTTCATGTATTCTCCTTATTTGTTTACCGTGTGACATCTTACTTTTTACCAATTAACAAAAGCAATGGTACCATGACACTAATTACCATGTTCCTCTCCTTTTTCTATTTATATTAATATTTTAGCCACTAAGTCCAAGCTATGACTTCATTATAAGAGCTTAACGAAATAAAAAATAGTGACATAAATGTCACCATTCCATAAGATTAAAGACAAAAAGAAAAGGCTAAGCAATAAACTCAACCTAAGACTATAGTAATCAACAGAGAAAATCATTTCTCCTTATCCTTACTCGCTACTCTAAGCGCAAACAAAGAAAAAGCTAGTGAAAAAGTTGACCAGACGAGACAATGGTCAATAAAAGCAACACCTTCGGTGAAACTTAGTGTAGCATTTATGATCACAATAAATAGCCAGACAATCACGATAACAATGCTTAAACTTCTAATAAGATTATTCTTCTGTTTATCCATACTCCTCTTTCCCATATCTGGTGCTCATGGTAACTTCTAATCGCCATAAGGAGGTCTTCTTTTCAACCACCATTTGTTCCAACCCAATCGTTCAGGTAAGGTTTGAGGTTTAGATACAAAACCACCCCCTGTAACATTTTCTAAGGTTTCAGCATTGAGCTCTTCACCATATGCCTTAGTTCGCATTCTTATTTCTCCTTTCTTTTCAAAAATAAATACAGCAATAACCACTTGGACTATACAAAGATTTAGTCGTCTTGGAGACCAAGTGGATTTGGGTATAAGATCATTATAAGTTCCCCCTTTTCAAAAAAATAGTGACATAAATGTCACTATCACTGAAAACAAAAAGACAGACCTTTATAAGACCTGTTCTAAAACTTGTTTACTTCTACTACGGTGTTTCAGAATAAGATAAAAAATAACTTCAAAAAGAAGAAAACTAAAATAGAGCCCTAAAATATAAAGCAAAGTTTCCCATTTATCTGTTGCTGATTGAAAATGGCCGTGATGATCCACTGTACGAATGCTAATTAAAAGACAAATATCTAGAAATAAGGCTAGAAGAATACCATTAAATCCTATAAAAAAACGCTTTTTAACCATAGTCTGACTCCTGTATCTTTTTTCTTAACCATAGAATAGCAAACTCAACTTAAACCAGCCTAAAGCAAAAAAAGACTCAGAGAGCCCTTTTTTCTTTATGTCAATTTTTCTTTCAAATATTGTCCTGTGTAGCTTTCTGGAACAGCTGCTACTTCCTCTGGAGTCCCTGTAGCTACGATGGTACCCCCACCGACACCGCCTTCAGGACCCAAATCAATGATGTGGTCTGCGGTCTTGATAACATCTAGATTGTGCTCAATCACGAGAACAGTGTTGCCATCATCCGCAAAACGCTGAAGCACCTTCAAGAGACGAGCAATGTCATCTGTATGGAGACCCGTCGTCGGTTCATCCAGAATGTAGAAAGACTTCCCAGTAGATCGTTTGTGTAACTCACTAGCCAGTTTCATACGTTGAGCCTCACCCCCTGATAAGGTTGTTGCTGGTTGTCCCAGAGTCACATACCCGAGCCCCACGTCCTTGATAGTCTGAACCTTACGAGCAATCTTAGGAATAGCCGCAAAGAAGTCAACTGCGTCATCAACTGTCATATCCAGAATTTCAGCAATATTCTTCCCCTTATAACGAACTTCTAAGGTCTCAGAATTATAGCGTGTGCCATGACAAACCTCACAGGGTACATAAACATCGGGCAAGAAATGCATCTCAATCTTAATAATCCCATCACCAGAGCAGGCTTCACAACGGCCACCCTTGACATTGAAAGAGAAACGCCCCTTCTTGTAACCGCGAATCTTGGCCTCATTGGTTTGAGCAAAAAGATCACGAATATCGTCGAAGACGCCTGTATAGGTTGCAGGGTTGGAACGTGGAGTACGCCCGATTGGACTTTGGTCAATATCAATCAAACGTTCGATATGCTCGATTCCAGTCACCGATTTATGTTTCCCAGGTTTCTCGCTGTTTCGATTAAGCTCTTGGGCAATCTTTTTCTTGAGAATACCGTTAACCAAAGTTGACTTCCCAGAACCAGAAACACCTGTCACTGCGATTAATTTCCCAAGTGGAAATTTGACAGACACATTCTTAAGGTTATTTTCACTGGCTCCTTTAACCTCAATAAAACGACCATTCCCTACACGGCGTTCCAGAGGAACAGGAATTGATTTAGCACCTGACAGGTACTGACCAGTAATTGATTTTTTGTTTTTAGCCACTTCCTCTGGGGTTCCCGAGGCCATGATTTGCCCACCAAAGGCACCAGCACCAGGTCCCACATCAATAAGCCAGTCAGCCTCACGCATGGTATCTTCATCATGCTCCACCACAATCAAAGTATTGCCCAAGTCACGCATCTTTTTAAGACTTGATATCAAGCGATCATTGTCACGCTGATGAAGCCCAATAGAAGGCTCATCCAAAACATATAGGACTCCAGAAAGGTTAGAGCCAATCTGTGTCGCCAAACGGATACGCTGACTCTCACCCCCAGAAAGGGTTCCAGCCATACGAGAGAGAGTCAAATAATTAAGACCTACATTATTTAGGAAAGTCAAGCGATCCTTGATTTCCTTAACAATTGGACGGGCAATCATTCCTTCATTTTCACCTAATTCCAGGCTATCGATTTCCTGAAGATGATCTGAAATAGACAAATCAGAGATTTGACCAATATTGAGGCCATTCTCACCACCAACACGAACCGAGAGAGCTGCTTCGTTAAGACGATAGCCATGACAAGTTGGACATGACAACTCATTCATATAACCTCGCATGACATTACGAGTGAAATCACTATTGGTCTCGTGGTAGCGACGATTAATATTAGTCACAACCCCTTCAAAAGGAATGTCAATATCACGCACCCCACCAAAGTCATTAACATAATGGAAGTGGAATTCGCGGTCCCCAGATCCATAGAGGATCAAATCCTGTTCTTCTTTTTTCAGATTTTCAAATGGTGTATCCATATCCACGCCGAACTGCTCCATGGCCTGCTCAAGCATAGCTGGATAATAGTTGGATGATATAGGATTCCAAGGCGCCAGAGCACCTTCACGCAATGTTTTACTAGCATCAGGGATAACCAAATCCATATCAACTTCCAGTTTATTACCCAAACCGTCACAGGTCGGACAAGAGCCAAACGGTGCATTGAATGAAAAGAGACGCGGCTCCAACTCTGGCACTGTGAAGCCACAAACTGGACAAGAATAATGTTCTGAGTAAAGCAGCTCATTATCATCCATGGTATCCACAATCAAGTAGCCATCTGCTAAACGAAGGGCCGCCTCCACTGAATCAAAGAGACGACTACGGATACCCTCCTTATTTACCAAGCGGTCTACAACCACTTCGATATTATGCATCTTAGACTTGGACAACTCTGGCACTTCTGTGACATCGAAAATCTCACCATCTACACGAACACGAACATAACCGTCTTTCTGTACACGCTCAAAAACAGCCTTGTGTTGCCCTTTCCTACGACGAACAATTGGTGCCAAAATTTGCATACGAGTACGCTCTGGAAGGGCTAGAACCTCGTCAACAATCTGTTCCACAGAGGACGACTGAATGGCTCCATGACCATTAGGACAATAGGGGACACCCACACGTGCATAAAGGAGACGGAGATAGTCATTAATCTCCGTTGCCGTTCCGACCGTCGAACGAGGGTTTTTACTTGTTGTTTTCTGGTCAATGGAGATGGCAGGGCTCAAACCATCAATCGAGTCCACATCAGGTTTCTCCATATTACCCAAAAACTGACGGGCATAAGCCGAGAGACTTTCAACATAACGACGTTGCCCCTCTGCATAAATAGTATCAAAAGCCAAGGAAGACTTCCCAGAACCTGACAAACCCGTAACCACTACCAGTTTATCACGTGGAATCTCCACATCGATATTTTTTAAATTGTGAGCTCTTGCTCCATGAATCACTAACTTATCTTGCATATTTTTAAGAGGCCCTAGCCCAAAAGCTACGGCCACTCCTTTCTACAGACGGAGGGAAAATCCATCCCGACTTTCTCTCATATTATAACAAAATTTCAATTTATCCAGCCCAAAAATGTTTCAAATGTAGTATAATATTGGAGTGTCTAAAAAAGGCAAGGAACATCGTCCCAAGCCTCATTTGACAGCACTAAAATAGCTAAGAGCAGTGTTTATTTTACTTAAAAGCGATTGTAAAAATTCTTTTGTAATCAAGGCGCTAGCGCTTACCTAATGACAAAGGAGGGGTTCCCATTGAAACAAATGTTCTTATCCACCGGAAAAGAATTCAAAGAAATTGAAACATTCGAGCCTGGTGCTTGGATTCATTTGGTGAACCCTTCCCAAGAAGAAGCCCTGAAGGTCGCAGAACGTTTTAACATTGATATTCAAGACCTCCGTGCCCCTCTGGACGTGGAAGAAACATCACGTATCGATGTCGAAGATGACTACACCCTGATTCTGGTCGACGTCCCAACCCAAGAAGAGCGTAATAACAAAAGCTACTACGTCACTATTCCATTGGGAATCATCGTTACCGATGAGGTGGTTGTTACAACCTGTCTCGAGGACATCAGCCTCATGGACAACTTCCTCAACCACCGTGTACGTAACTTCTACACCTTTATGAAGACCCGTTTTGTCTTTCAGATCCTCTATCGCAATGCTCAACTCTACCTAACCGCCCTACGTTCTATCGACCGTCAGAGCGATAAATTGGAAGCTCAGTTGGAAAATGCGACTAAAAACGAGCACTTGATTGACATGATGGAATTGGAAAAATCCATTGTCTATCTAAAAGCCTCACTTAAGATGAATGAGCGAATTGTCAAAAAGCTAACAGGTAACGCCTCTAGCTTGAAGAAATATATCGAGGACGAGGATCTCTTGGAAGATACACTGGTCGAAACCCAACAGGCCATTGAGATGGCAGGCATCTATGAAAATGTCTTGAATGCCATGGCTGAAACCGCTGCTTCTATCATCGGCAATAACCAGAACACTATCATGAAGACACTCGCTCTCATGACTATGGCTCTGGACATCCCAACCGTTATCTTCTCCGCCTACGGCATGAACTTTAAAAATAATTCTATGCCTCTAAACGATTTAGATAACGCCTTTTGGGTTATCTTTTTCATCGCAGCCTTCGGGTCATCCTGCGTTGTTATCTACTTTATCAGGAAAAAATGGTTCTAACATAGAGCCTCTTCTTTTCCCTAAACTACAAAACTAAAAAATAATACTATTTATCGAAAGGTCATCTCATGGACATCCAAAAACTCACCAAGAAAAACCAAGAATTTATCCACATCGCAACCAACCAACTCATCAAAGATGGTAAGTCAGACCAAGAAATCAAAGATATCCTTGGCGATATTATTCCTGAACTTATCGAAAACCAGAAAAAAGGAATCACAGGACGTGGACTCCTTGGTGCTCCAACTGTTTGGGCAGCTAGTTTCTCTCCTGAAAAACACCAAAAACCTGAAACTGGTAAGCCTAGCAAAGAAGTGCCTGAAACAGATAAAACACCTTGGAAGATGTGGCTTGATACCTCACTCTTCCTTCTAGCCATCGTTGCTATCATGAACGCAATCTTTGGTTTCTCAGGTACACAAACCAGCTACGGCCTCACAACCTTGCTTTCAGTGTCATTCATTGGCGGTCTTGCTATGTATACCCCTTACCACTACATCTACCGTCACAATAACAAACCAAAGGAAGAACGTCCAAAATGGTGGTTCAGCATGACCATCATCACTCTCTCTTTTATTGCATGGTTTGCTCTATTTAGTCTTACAGCCCTTCTTCCAAGCTACCTCAACCCTGGTCTTTCACCAATTGTAATCCTTATCATTGGTGTCATCGCTGGTGTTGCCAAATACTTCTTCAAACGTCACTACAACGTTCAAAGTACTTACGCACCTGCATCTTAATCAATCTCATCCCTAAGCACCCAGAAGGGTGCTTTTTTACGTCAGAAATCTTGACACAGTTGGTTGTTCTATACTAAAATGTTAAAGTTAATAGACAAAAGAAAGAAATCCAATAGATGCGTATCAAATTCCCTCTACTAATCATTGCTTGCTGCCTACTACTTATGGCTTGTGGCCACAAGAATACTCAGAAAAACCATCAAGCTTACTATAGTTTTAACAATGTGACGACTTCCACTCAGGAAAAACAGCTGGCAAAAGCCTTAAAAAGCAAGGGCATCCCGACAAAAGACTGGGACAATCTAGCCCCTTATATTGCTCGTTACAATCAGGAAAATACAAACCTCCAACCTGTTGTCAAAAAATGGACCCAAAGTAAAATCGGCAAGGATCAAAATCAATTCGTCACCTTCCTTAATGAAAAAACTTTCGAAGATAACAAATCACATTTTACTGATGACTTAAACTGCCGACGAACATCGTTCCTCCTTCTTCATGATCTTATTACAAGTTCAGAGGACCTCACCAAATTGGACCTCCCCCTTCAAAACGAATTTATAAATCTTAAGTCACGCCACAAAGAGCTAACTGCCAAGGATCAAGCTCTCTATAGTCTCCTCTTTGGGGATAATATCAGCTACCAGTCTACGGGTGACCTCCTTAAAGCTTGGAAAAAAGCTGGACTCAAGTTCCCAGAAAAGGTTAAACTCCTCTCTGTCTTTCAAAATAGCCCTGGTGATGTCAGCAATTTCCACACGGCTATAGCTTACGAAAAAGACAGCAGTATCTATGTCTTTGAAAAACAGGACCCTACACTTCCTTACAGGTGGAGCCGCTTCAATAATTGGGCGGACATCAAAACACACTGGTTAACAAACCGCTTCAATGTCTTCAAAGATAATGTCGATATCCTCGTTAACGACCAAAAATTTGATGATTTCTTAGAAAACACACTCTATATACCACAAAACAACCAACTAGCTCCTCAAGACGAATGAGAAAGCCAGTTGGTTTTTCTTTTTCCCCTAAAGTATAAAATAAAACTCAGCACACAAGCCTAAAAAGAAAAAAACCACAAAATCAAGGCAGAAAAAAACACCCTCAGTCGAGGGCATTATTTTTAGTCTTCGTTTACGTAAGGCATAAGTGCCATAACGCGAGCGCGTTTAATCGCTGTTGTTACTTTACGTTGGTTTTTAGCTGAAGTTCCTGTTACACGACGTGGAAGAATTTTACCACGTTCTGAAACGAAACGGCTAAGAAGCTCAGTATCTTTGTAATCAACATATTCGATTTTGTTAGCTGCGATGTAATCAACTTTTTTACGGCGTTTGAATCCGCCACGACGTTGTTGAGCCATGTTTATTTCTCCTTTATATATTTAATTCGTTTTGTCCATTCTTAGAATGGGAGATCGTCATCTGAAATATCCATTGGATTTGAATTACCAAATGGACTCTCGTCACGACCGAAGTTTGGTGTAGATTGTGCAGGTTGTGATCCACCAAATGAACCACCAGTTGAAGCTCCCCCACCGAATGAATTTGAATTATCAAATCCTCCAGCGTTGTAAGAACCACCACTGTGACCTTCACGTGCCGCACGGCTTTCCAACATTTGGAAATTATCAGCGACAACTTCAGTTACGTAAACACGTTGACCTTGTTGATTTTCATAGTTACGAGTCTGAATACGACCTGTAATTCCAATCAATGCGCCTTTCTTAGCCCAGTTAGCCAAATTTTCAGCTTGCTGGCGCCAGATAACACAGTTAATAAAGTCAGTTTCACGTTCACCATTAGCACCCTTGAAGTTACGATTAACTGCAAGACTGAATGTAGCAACTGCAACATTACTTGGTGTATAACGAAGTTCCGCATCACGGGTCATGCGACCAACGAGTACGACATTATTAATCATAATCTACCTTCTTACGCGTCAAGTTTAACGATCATGTGACGAAGAATGTCACCGTTGATTTTTGAAAGACGGTCAAACTCGTTAAGAGCAAAATCGTTATCAGATTCAACGTTAACAACGTGGTAAAGTCCTTCACGGAAATCTTGGATTTCGTATGCAAGACGACGTTTTTCCCAATCTTTTGATTCAACAACAGTTGCACCGTTGTCAGTCAAGATAGAATCGAAACGTGCTACCAAAGCGTTTTTAGCTTCTTCTTCAATGTTTGGACGAATGATATAAAGAATTTCGTATTTAGCCATTGATATTTTCCTCCTCTTTTGGTCTAATGACTCATGGTCTTTCGCCACGAGTAAGTGAGGTGCACTCACAAGATATAATTCTACCAAAGTTTGGAGGATAATGCAAGGAAAAAGTAAAGAGTTAGAAATTTGAATCTCTCAGAAAAAAATTAAGCCCTATGCGTTATCTTTTCTCTGACTAAACTTCATGCTAAAATAAGAGAATGCTTTATCATAAAAAGAAATTAGGGGAAAAACTAGGGCTTCCAACCTTTAACCACTACTATAATATCCCTATTACCTCCCTAGAATATGATTTTCAAAACCTAGGTCCGAGTGATGCCTACATTATCACTTTCAAACAGGACAACAACCTTTTTGTTGTCGATATGACACATCAGCTTGGTCACACCAGTCATTTCGATACTGTCTCTCTCTTTAAAAAAGACAATCTCCTATCAGGTATCGCTGCTGTCCCTTTAGCTGCTGTCCACAGCATTCAAATCTTGAGTTTTCCAGACGAGTTATACTCTCTGGATTCTAGCCAGCATCTTAAAAATCTGGTCGCTCTTTACTACAAGGATGCTGAAATCATGCGCTACCTCAAGACGACTAAAAATATCGGTGATCAGGTGACAAGATATCAATTAGAGGCTAATCGACTAGAAAGACAAGGTAAGAGTTTTGACTTCTTCAAGTACACCAATCGTGGCAAAATACGAGAAGAAAACGGTCTATCGGAAGTATCCAGCAAGGACTACGACTTCATTCCTGATTTTCATCCCTTCTTAACCTCACCAAGAAGCCAACAGGTTTTAAGCGTCCCAGTAACCTACTGTGATGACAAAACGAAACAGACCGCTAGAATAGACATCATGGGCTGGTACATCAAGGACCAGCAGCTTAAGATTCGTTGGAAACCTAAGTACATGCGCAAACGCCGATGGCGTTCTTCACGTATCTCAGTTGACATCGTTACCGGCAACTACTTCTTCCAAGGGCAAATCTATAGAGACAGTAGCGCCCCCATATTTCTAGACAACCTAAGCTTTGATAACAAGGTTCCTAAAAGTTTCCTGCCACATCTCCAGAAACAGTACCAAATCTTTATGGCTCTAGTCGAAGAACAAAAAAGACTGGCTCTCCTACGAGAGGTCCAGTTGAATAATAAGGATTAAGAGTCTTTCACTAAAATCCAACATATCAAAAAGCTCATTCTTACACGCTAGAATGAGCTTTTAAGATTCTTCAATTGTCATTAGAACATCCTTTTGGAATTTTGTAAAAAATATTTTCATAAGGAGGAGTCATTGTGTGTCACCATTTTTATACCTAGCAATCATAGATTACCTCCATCAACTTACAAATAACATTTTTGTATTGTAAATTTTCTATTACATTGGTATCACTCCCTAAGCTATTTTATGCAATAACTTGAAGTGTCTCCATTTTTATAACGTCCTAAATTCATCATCATAGTAATCACCTCTGATTCGTATGATTTGAGACCTATCTCCCCATTGACCACTCAATGAGACTTACTTGTCGCCGTTCTTATAACGACTTACATCAAACATCAACATAAGCGTCACCTCGGTACTTTTTTACAAGATTTAAGCATTTAACTTTTGTCGATAGTTTACTCATTTGGCATCGGTATCACTCCTTAAGCTATTTTACGCAACAGCTTAAGTGTCTCCGTTTTTATACCTACTAACATTTCTCATGAGCTTTACCTCACTTTTTGACGTTAATCTTGAGTTTAGCTTTCGATTTCTGGTGGTATCACTCCCTTGTAGCTATTTTATGCAACATTTTTAATCGCCGTTTTTATACCTACTGATATTTTTCATGAACTCACCTCGTTCATCTTAAGAATATAGGATTTACGTTTCGTTTGGCATGGGTATCACTCCTTAGGCTATTTTACGCAACAACCTAAGTGTCTCCATTTTTATACCTACTAACATTTCTCATGAGCTTTACCTCACTTTTTCTTAAGTTAACAGATTTGAGTTTGGCTTTCGACTTCTGGTGGTATCACTCCCTTGTAGCTATTTTATGCGACTGAATTAATCTCCGTTCTTGTAACGTCCTACTGTCATGCGGTCACGCTCCTCAGAGATGATTGGTAAAGTTACTTGTTTTGCCTACTGTTTTATTTAGAGATCTTAGTCTCCGTTTTTGTACCTTGAAATATTGACTCTCACCATGGCTTTTACCTCCTTGATGAATCCTTATCTTCTTTACACTCTTAGTATAATGTAAACGCTTACTTTTGTCAATCTTTTTAACAGAAAAACGCATGATTTTTTGAAAAAAGATTTCTTTGCTACAATAGAGACATGTTAGATTTAAAAGAATACGGCATTATCATGTGGGATGCTGAGAAAATCGCCTCTTTTCGTCGTACCCTCCTGGACTGGTACGATCGAGAGAAACGAGACTTACCATGGCGTAGAACTAAAAATCCCTACTATATTTGGATTAGCGAAATTATGCTACAACAAACCCAGGTTCAGACCGTCATTCCCTATTACGAGCGCTTTTTAAACTGGTTCCCAACAGTTAAGGATTTGGCTGAGGCTCCTGAAGAGAAGCTTCTCAAAGCTTGGGAAGGGCTAGGTTACTATTCACGTGTCCGAAATATGCAAAAGGCTGCTCAACAAATCATGGATGACTTTGATGGTCAGTTTCCAGATACTTATGACAATATTGCCAAACTCAAGGGCATAGGGCCTTATACTGCTGGTGCGATTTCTAGCATCGCCTTTGGGCTCCCAGAACCCGCTGTTGATGGTAATGTTATGCGAGTCATGGCTCGTCTCTTTGAGGTTAACTACGATATCGGAGACGCCAAAAATCGTAAGATTTTCCAAGCAATTATGGACATTTTGATTGACCCTGACCGTCCAGGTGACTTTAATCAGGCGCTTATGGACCTTGGAACTGATATCGAATCAGCTAAAAATCCGAGACCAGACGAAAGCCCAATTCGCTTTTTCTGTGCAGCCTATCTCAACGGAACTTATGATAAATACCCCATAAAATTACCTAAGAAGAAGCCTAAACCTATGCAAATTCAGGCTTTTATTATCAGAAATGCAAAGGGTGAATTTCTGCTCGAAAAAAATATCGAGGGTCGTCTGCTAGGTGGTTTCTGGTCCTTCCCTATCATGGAAACGGACTTTATTAGCCAACAACTCAGCCTTTTTGAAAAAGATGATAGTATTCTCGAGACAGTCTCTCAAAAGGCTATTTTTGAGGAAAATTATGCCCTCAAACCAGAGTGGACGAGCAGTTATTTTACACCTGTAAAACATACCTTCAGCCACCAAAAATGGACCATCGAGATGGTAGAAGGTAGCGTTAATGACGACAAACTCACTACCGATAAGGAGCTATGCTGGGTAGCGGCTGAGGACTTCGACCAGTTCCCAATGGCCACACCACAGAAGAAAATGATTAAAACTTATAAAGACAGCAAAAAAGGATAGCATTGAGTGCTACCCTTTTTCTTATGCATCAAGTTTATTGTGCTTCCGACCACGCAAAGCAAGGTATACCTTTGAAAGAACTACTCCCAGAAAGATATAAAACAATTCCAAATAAGTCACATTTTTTGACATCAAAAATTCAATCATACCCAACACAACGCTCCGTAACTTACTGCTCCTCCAGCTAATCCCAATAAAGCTCCTCCTGGGCCACTAGTGATAAGACCCGTGATACTTGTTCCGAGGGCTGCCTTAGCTGCATTGTTCCAACTACATCCACCACCTACAACCACTGATAATTCCTGATGTGTCAATACTTGTTGTGTCATTTCTGATGTTTTCAATATATTTTCTCCTTATTAATACTAATTTTTCTATTTATGGTAATTGTGAGTTGCAAATCTCTTAGTGTCCTCACTAATCACTAAGAGATATCCTAAAATTAACTGTCTATTCTATCTCCTTTCATTTTAAAGACAACTGTCGCTAGCTCTCAGTTATATCCTTAAGTTATGCTTTTATTATAGGTAAGATGGCCAATAAAAAATAGTGACATAAATGTCACTATGGAGGACAAAAAAGCCGAAACGTTTAAGTTTCGGCTTGAAAATTATTAATCGACTTTATAGAAGAAGTAACTGTCGTCAGTGGTGCCATAAATTGACTGACCACTCCAGATGCGGTCCTTACTTTTATCTGACTGATCATCAGCTTTCTCATTTGGTGATGATGTTACAGAACCGGTCAAGGCTACTCCTTTGGGTAAGAATGCAATCATTCCACCTCCAGGACCAACTTCTTTTGGTACAAGTCCTGCTTTAAAAAAGCCATCAGTGATTTTACCATATTCAATTCCTACCTTCTCAGTATCACTTACTAACCCATTTTTATCAAAGGTCATCGTATAGCCCTTGCCATTCTTCCAAGTTCCAGCGATGCTTGAGAAATCACCATTCTGAATAGCATTGATGTCCATACCAGTCTCTTTATTTGATTTGCTGTCGCTACTGCTTGCTTCTGTCTCGTCGCTACCTGAGTCGTCAAAGTCATACCAATCTTCGGAAGACAAATCCAGAGTCTGGGCGTCACCTAAGCCAACCTTACTTGCACCATCAGTTGTCTCAGACATACTGAAATCAACTGATTGAAGTTGGTTAAAGGCGCCATCCTTGATTTCATAGGTCTCAGCCTTGGCCTCAGGTCTCATACGCTGGAATTGTTGGCAGTAAATCGTACCATCTTTATAAAATTTCATGGTACTCAAGTAACCACCCTTGGCAAAGGTTCCAGCACTTTTGGCAAATACAGGCTTATCATCATTATCAAGATAATAAAGAGCATGAACACTGTCAGGAGTACCAATCAAAAGCTCAGCTGAGCCATCATCGTTGATGTCTACATAACTATATTGCACGTTTTCTCCTGCTCTTTTAGCATCAAAAATAGTGCTAGTCGCATAAGCTTCGTCAGACGAAAGATCACCTGGAACAGCTGATGTATCGCCGTTCAAAGCAATAGGGCGATAGAGATCCAAGACTGAAGCATAGAGCTCATCGTAGCTCACTTCCTCGGTTTCGGACGAATCGCCACTCACTTGCTCAGACTTAGAAGCACTGTCGCCTGAGCCTGAACCACCCGTATTTGTTGCGTTACAAGCTGTCAGCAAGAACAAACTTGATAAGAGCGCAAATCCTGTTAATTTCTTTTTCATAACAATCCTTTCATAAGAAACGACCTAATATAAATATTAAATCATTTAAATCTCTCTGACATTATGTTAACAATTGTATGGTTGATAAGTCAAGTATTTTTTGAAAAATTAATTTATATTTATTTATCAAGAACACTTATATAATCATAGCTTTCACTATAACCCAACAATTCCATCCCCAATTAAATTAGAGTTTTGATTAAAATGTCTAGATATTAATTAGTGATTCTTTTTTCATTTACAAATATCTGCATCAAAAAAAGCCGAACCTCAGTCCAGCTTTCATCTGTCTATTTCTACTTGTTCATAAAGTAGGTGATAATCACCAATACTGCTACGATACCTAGGACAACGGCCAGGAATCCTAGCATGTAACGCAAGAGAAAGTAGGTAAATGGAAAATTTTCTTTCATGTTTTACTTTGCCTCATACCATGTGCGGCCGTCATTCTCATCTGCAATGAGTGGGACAGCGAGTTCGACTGCAGCTTCCATGGTTTCTTTAACCAAGGCTTTCATCGCTACAAGTTCATCGTTTGGCACCTCAAGGACGATTTCATCGTGCACTTGGAGGAGCATCTTAGTTTTATAGCCACCTTCTACCAAAGCCTTGTCTAAGTTAATCATAGCAATCTTGAGGATATCAGCAGCACTTCCCTGAATAGGCGAGTTGATGGCTGTACGCTCTGCGAAGTTGCGAACATTAAAGTTACGAGAATTGATATCTGGCAACTCACGACGGCGATGGAAGAGGGTTTCTACATATCCTTTATCCTTGGCCTCACGAACCACATTATCCATATAGGCCTTGATGCCAGGATAACGCTCAAAGTAGGTGTCGATATACTCCTTGGCCTTCTTACGGCTAATACCAAGGTTGTTGGAGAGACCGAAGTCAGAAATGCCATAAACGATACCGAAGTTAACAGCCTTGGCGTTACGACGGTCGTTAGGTGTCACATCCTCTGGCTTTTCGATACCAAAGACACGCATGGCTGTAGAGGTATGGATATCTGCCCCCTCTTTAAAGGCTGCAATCAAATGCTCATCTCCCGAAATGTGGGCGAGCACGCGCAACTCAATCTGTGAGTAATCCGAGCTTAAAAGCACTGCGTCCTCAGTCGATGGGACAAAAGCCTTACGGATGAGACGACCTTGCTCCAAGCGAACAGGGATATTTTGCAAGTTTGGATCCACTGATGAGAGGCGACCTGTCTGTGTTAAATCTTGCACATAACGGGTATGGATTTTGCCATCCTTAAGGATATAATCCTGAAGCCCCAAGACATAGGTAGACTGAAGCTTGGTGATTTGGCGGTACTCCAAAATCTTAGCTACGATTGGAGCAATTGGTGCCAAACGTTCAAGGACATCCACAGCCGTTGAGTAACCTGTCTTGGTTTTCTTAGTGTATTCCAAAGGTAGTCCCATCTTTTCGAAGAGGATAACACCCAACTGTTTTGGCGAGTTGATATTAAACTCTTCGCCCGCCATTTCATAGATTTCTTGGGTCAATTTATCGATGACTACTTGGTTTTCCACTGCCATCTCGTTAAGGGTTTGTCCCTTAACCTTAATACCAGCGATTTCCATCTTAGCTAGCACATTTGCCAGTGGTAACTCCATATCAAAGAGGAGCTCTGATTGGCCGTGTTCAGCCAATTTTTCAAGCATGACAGGTTTAGCTACCTGAAGGACCTTGACTTTTTTAGCTAGGTGGCTGAGCAAGACCTCTTTTTCAGGAACGGCACGTTTAGCCCCCTTACCATAGACCACTTCATCTGTTTCAAGCGGCAAGTCTGTATAGAGACGGGCAATGGTTGACAATTCATTGTCCTCAACGGTTGAGAGGAGATACTTGGCCAGACGTGCATCAAAATTAGCTGTAGGCAAGTCAATACCTAGATGACTCAAAAGGACCTTACTACGCTTGAAATCGTAGATATTAACAGCTTTAGAAAGAGCTACTTGGAAGGCTTCTGATTTGAGGAGGTCAGTATCTGTAGACGCATAAATCTGCTTGTCATTCCCCCAAGCAAAACCAATGATAGGCTCAGTGTGATAATTCTCACCAAGAATTTCAAGATAAAAGAAATCATCAAGGCTGAAGTGATCCGCTGTTACTTGGCTAGGCTCTTCATAGGCCACATCAAAATCTTGTGGCACAGCCTCGCCACCAAGGGCATTTTTAAACTGAACAAAGCCCATCTCGTCATAAAAGGCTGCCAATTTTTCAAGGTCAGGTCCCGTAAAGGCCGTATCATCGAGACCAATTTCAATAGGAGACTGGGTATCAATAGTCGCCAGGGTCTTAGAAAGGAAGGCTTTTTCCTTGTCATTGATGAGATTTTCCTTCATTTTGGACTTCTTCATCTCATCAATATGGTCATAGATACCTTCAAGGGAACCGTGTTCCAAGAGGAGCTTGAGACCAGTCTTTTCACCAATCTTAGTCACTCCTGGAATATTATCGGACTTATCACCCATGAGGGCCTTAAGGTCGATGAATTGCGCTGGAGTAATCCCCATTTTCTCCATGAGGTAGTCAGGTGTGAAGGCTTCAAACTCAGCCACACCTTTTTTCGAAATCTCAACAACTGTATTTTCGTCAGTCAGCTGAATCAAGTCTTTATCCCCAGAAACAACTGTGATTTGGTAGTCCTCACTGGTATTTTCAGCCATCTTAGCTAAGGTACCGATAATGTCATCTGCTTCATACTGAGCCAAGTCATAATAGGCGATGCCACGTGCAGCCAACATCTCACGGATATAAGGGAACTGCTCACGGAATTCCTCTGGAGTCTTGGCACGACCAGCCTTATAGTCCGCAAACATCTCTGTACGGAAAGTTGTTTTACCCGCATCAAAGGCTACCAAAACATGGGTCGGTTGGATACGCTCAAGCAGGTTGTCCAACATGAGGTGGAAACCGTAGATAGCATTGGTATGAAGGCCGTTATTGTTACGAAAACGGTCAATTTGATTATAAAGTGCGAAAAAGGCACGAAAGGCAACGGATGAACCGTCGATTAGGAGTAATTTTTTCTGATTAGTCATAGGTTTATTATAGCATAGATGGGAGCATTGGTTTTAATTGAAAATCTCTTATTTTAGGGAGACTCTTTTGTAAAATAGTCGTTCAAAAATAAAAAACTTCAAGGAAAATTGTTCAGAGATAAACTGTAAAAATAGCCAGTCAACATCTGATGACAAAAGCCCGCTTATAAAACTATCTCAAGCATTTCCCACCTCCACCCCCCTATAGTCAAATGTGTTATAATAGGAGCTATGAACACAAAGATTTTAGACCAATTAGAATTTAACAAGGTCAAGGACCAGTTCACAGAATACCTGCAGACTGAACAGGCTCAGGCGGAGTTGCGTGACTTGGTGCCTATGACCAATCCAGAAAGAATTCAAAATCAATTTACAGAAATTCAAGAAATGGCTGAGATTTTCGTAGAGCACCATGGCTTTGCCATTGGTAGCTTGCGACATATTTCTGAGCCCTTGCGTCGCTTGGAACTAGATGCTGACCTCAACATCCAGGAACTCATTGCCATCAAGAAGGTGCTACAAGCTTCTGCTGACCTTGGTCGCTTTTACGCTGACCTTGAAAATGTAGAGCTCATCGCCCTTAAACGTCTTTTCGAAAAGATTGAAGCCTTCCCAAGTCTACAAGGCAGTCTTCAGAGCATCAATGACGGTGGTTTTATTGAGCATTTTGCTAGCCCAGAGTTGCAAAACATCCGTCGTCAACTCAAATCTTGTGATGATGCCATTCGCCAGACCTTGCAAGACATTCTCAAGAAATCTGGTCACATGTTGGCTGAAAGTTTGATTGCTAGTCGTAACGGCCGTTCGGTGCTTCCTGTCAAAAATACCTACCGTAACCGTATTGCTGGAGTTGTGCATGACATCTCAAGCTCTGGAAACACAGTATATATCGAGCCACGTGCCGTTATCCAGCTTAACGAAGAAATTACACAATTACGTGCAGACGAACGCCACGAGATGGCTCGTATCCTGCATGAACTGTCTGATCAACTCCGTCCACAGGCTGCTGCAATTGCCAACAACGCTTGGATTTTGGGCCACATGGACTTCATTCGAGGAAAATACCTCTATCTCCATGATAAAAAAGCGGTTATTCCAAAGATTAGTGACAACCAAACACTACAACTACTTAACGTTCGTCACCCTCTTTTGGTCAATCCTGTAGCTAACGATTTGCACTTTGATGAGGACCTCACGGCCATTGTCATTACAGGTCCCAATACTGGTGGTAAGACCGTCATGCTTAAAACGCTAGGACTAGCACAACTAATGGCTCAATCTGGTCTGCCAATTTTGGCTGATAAGGGCAGCCGTGTCGCCATTTTCCAAGAGATTTTTGCGGACATCGGAGACGAACAGTCTATCGAACAGAGTTTGTCAACATTCTCTAGTCACATGACTCACATTGTCGAGATTCTGGACGCTGCCGACAGCAACAGTCTTGTCTTGGTCGATGAGCTCGGGGCTGGTACCGACCCTCAGGAAGGAGCTAGTCTAGCCATGGCAATCTTAGAGCACCTCCGTTTAAGTCAGATTAAGACCATGGCTACCACTCACTATCCTGAGCTTAAGGCCTATGGGATTGAGACGCAACATGTGGAAAATGCCAGCATGGAGTTTGACACAGCGACTTTAAGCCCTACCTATCGTTTTATGCAAGGGGTTCCTGGTCGTTCTAATGCCTTTGAAATTGCTCGACGCCTCGGTTTGAATGAGATTATTGTCAAGGAGGCAGAAAACCTCACTGATACTGATAGTGATGTCAACCGTATCATCGAGCAACTTGAAGCCCAAACTGTGGAAACACAAAAACGTCTGGAACACATCAAGGACGTGGAGCAAGAGAACCTTAAATTCAACCGTGCGGTCAAGAAACTCTATAACGAATTCTCCCATGAATACGACAAGGAACTCGAAAAGGCTCAAAAAGAAATTCAAGAGATGGTTGATACCGCTTTGGCTGAGAGCAATAGTATTCTCAAAAATCTCCACGATAAGAGTCAACTCAAACCTCATGAAGTTATCGACGCCAAAGGAAAACTCAAGAAACTTGCCCCACAGGTGGAACTCTCTAAGAATAAAGTCCTTCGTAAGGCCAAGAAAGAAAAGGCTGCGCGTGCCCCTCGTATCGGAGATGATATCATTGTTACCGCCTATGGTCAACGTGGTACCCTTACCAATCAAGCCAAAAATGGTAACTGGGAAGCCCAGGTAGGTCTCATCAAGATGACACTCAAGGCGGATGAATTCACTCTTGTTCGTGCCCAAGCGGAAGCCCAACAACCTAAGAAGAAACAGATTAACGTGGTTAAAAAAGCCAAAAAGTTATCTGGCGGTCCTCGTGCCCGTCTAGACCTTCGTGGGAAACGTTACGAAGAAGCCATGCAAGAGCTTGATGCCTTTATTGACCAAGCCCTACTTAATAACATGAGTCAGGTGGACATCATCCACGGTATTGGTACAGGTGTCATCCGTGATGCTGTTACCAAATATCTCCGCCGTCATCGCCATGTTAAAAGTTTTGAATATGCCCCACAAAGTGCCGGTGGTTCCGGATGTACCATTGCAACCTTAGGGTAAAAATAGTTAAGAAAGACTGAGACCTTGTGTCCGGTCTTTTTCATATCCTACCAAAACAATGAACAAAAAAAGTCTCCCTTAATCAAGGAAGACTTCTATTTTCTATATCACACTTGTCCACAAATGCTGGATAATCTGACTAACTGGAAAATAACCATTAATCAAGATACGTAAAACCCAGCTCGATGACAAGAGCGTTTGAATGTTGTTCATAGGAACAGTCGCAAGAATATTCCCCAACATAGTCAAAGGCACAAGACTCACTAAGGTGGCCAAGACACCACCTACCACTTGGTAACGTCTCTGATCAAGTCGCTCAATTCTCACAAAATGGAAGAAAATACCAAGAAAGCGTAAGCCATAATAGGCTATACAGTAGATAGCAAAATAAGCCACACCTGCATAATAGACACGGTCAAGTGAAAATATGTTCTGATCTTTAAAGAAAGCTATACTGGCATCCTTGGTTGGATTGGTATAAGGTACCCAAAGATTGATAGCCTCTCCTAGCGACCGGTAGAAATAGGCCGCCACACACATGGCGATAATGACTGAAACCACGTAATAAGCTTGCATAAAGAGGCCTCGACGGTAGCCAATGTAGAAATTCCAAGCCACGATAGCTAAGACAAGGAGTCCAATCATGCGTCATCCTCATCGTCATTTGTAGCTGTCGCCTTGACCTTAAGTTGTTCAAGTTGCTTAGCTCTCAACGTTTCCAACTCTTTTTCCATATCTTCAACTTGGATTTCACGTTCCAACTGAGTCGACAAAGAATTGATAGCCATTAGGATAGCAATCGTTTCATTGTCAGCGTTTTTCATCTGCTCTTTGATAATTTTATATTTCTCGTGGGCAACACGCTCAACCTCTTCCATGAATAGGTTATCCTTATCAGTTGTTAGCGTGAGGTTCTTCTCTCCAAAATGAAATTTGTAACGGTTCTTATTTGCCATTTGCTTGTTAGCTGCCAATCAATGGTGGTCACGGATTCGCCACCGCAGCTTCTCCTTATTTTATTGCTTTTATATCGCCTTTTTTTAGCAAGATTCAGACACTTACTCTGAGGCGTGTTCGACACTTAAATGCCAACCTTTTTCTTCTAATTGTGGAAAAAAGAGCAGGGTTAGGCATTCTCTTTCTAATCATTATATCCTAAATTTTAACTTTCGTAAATTTTAGACTTTGCACTTCTCTAGAAAAATAATTTTCAGGGATTCCGAGTCTGTAAAATATCTACCAATTCTCCTTTTTTGTGCTAAAATAGATTTCATGGGCACAATCGTATTAAAAATGACAGCAGAGCAGATTTCGACACTCCAGAAGGACCTAGCAAGCTATGCGACTGCGACTAAAAATCCTTATGCAAGTTTTTCAGCCAAGGTCGATGGAATAAGTGTCATCGCCTATACTTCAGGAAAGGTAACTTTCCAAGGTGCTAAGCCAGAAATCCTAGCTAGCCGTTTTGGATACCAAGCTGAACCTAAGCATTCACCTGATGGGCAAAACATAGCCCTAATTGGATCAGACGAAGTCGGAAATGGCTCCTATTTTGGTGGTCTAGCTGTTGTAGCTAGTCTAGTTACCCCAGCTGACCATACCTTTTTGAAATCTCTAGGAGTTGATGATTCTAAAAATCTTAACGATATCAAGATTCGTCAGATTGCACCTATTTTGGAGGAGAAAATTCCTCACAAGGCACTCCTTCTTTCGCCTAGAAAGTACAATGAAGTGGTTGGAGACGGTAAGAGTCATAATGCTGTGTCCGTTAAAGTAGCCCTCCATAATCAGGCTATCTTCCTATTGTTACAATCAGGTGCTAAACCAGATAAGATTGTCATCGATGCCTTCACCAGCGAGAAAAATTATCAAAAATATCTCAAGAACGAACGTAATCGCTTTGACTTTCCTATTACTTTAGAAGAAAAAGCCGAAGGTAAATACCTAGCTGTCGCGGTGAGCTCTATCATCGCCCGCAATCTCTTCCTGGAAAATCTGGATAAACTCAGCCAAGAAGTAGGTTATACTCTTCCTTCAGGTGCTGGTGCTAAGTCCGACCAGGTCGCAGCCAAGCTTCTTCAAGCCTACGGAGATCAGGCTCTCCAAGCTACTGCTAAATATCATTTCGCCAATACTAAAAAAGCCTACCAACGCTTAAAATAACCCTGAAAGGCCTTAACTATGAAAAACAAATGGACCCAATACTTTCTCATTTTCCTTCGTGAATGGGGACTCTTTATCCTCTTTATCACATTCTTCCTCTTGACTCGCCTCTTCCTCTGGCTTCCTGTTCAGGTTGACGGCCACTCAATGGATCCAACTCTCGCCAATAACCAGCGTGTTATTGTTTTGAAACACACGTCCATTGAACGCTTTGATATTGTCGTTGCCAAGGAGGTTGAAAATGGTAAGACGAAACAAATCGTAAAACGTGTCATTGGGATGCCAGGTGATACCATTACCTATCAAAACGATAAACTTACTGTCAACGGTAAAGAAGTCAAGGAAGAATACCTCAAAGAATTCCAGGCTGCCTTTGCCAAAGATAAGCTACAAAAAGAGTATGCATACCGCGATTACTTCCAACAACTAGCTAAAGAATCTAAGGCCTTCACTGTCAACGCGGACAAAAACACTACTTTCTCTGTCACTGTTCCTGAAGGCAAATATTTCCTACTTGGAGATAACCGTATCGTTTCAAAAGATAGCCGCGAAGTTGGTTACTTTGACAAGAGTGCTCTTGTAGGGGAAGTCAAATTCCGCTTCTGGCCACTTAATAAAATTGGTACCGTTGAAGACAACTAAAACCACTAAATAAGATAAGGTTGGGGAAACCCAGCCTTATTATGTATCTAGGAAAAACACATGCAAGAATTTTATTTTTCAGGAACTATCGAACGCGTCATTTTCGAAAACACTAGTAATTTTTTTCGTATCTTACTCTTAGAGATTGACGAAACGGACAGTGATTTTGAAGACTACGAAATCATTGTCACAGGAACTATGGGGGATGTCATGGAGGGTGAAGACTATACCTTCTGGGGCCAACTAACCAATCACCCTAAATATGGGGAACAGCTACAAATGACCCGCTACGAGCGTTCAAAACCTTCTGCCAGCGGTCTTATCAAATATTTTGCCAGCGACAATTTCAAAGGAATCGGTAAGAAAACGGCCGAGCGTATTGTCGAAATTTACGGAGAAGACCCTATTGACAAGATTCTCGAGGATTCTAGCGAGTTAGAGCAGATTCCCAACCTCTCCAAGGTCAATCGAGAAGCCTTTGTTGCGAAGTTAAAAATCAATTATGGAGCCGAGCAAATCCTGTCCAAACTTTCTAGCTATGGACTCACACCAAAGGCCGCCTCACAAATTTTCAATCAATATAAGGAAGAGTCACTAAATCTTATTGAGGAACACCCTTATCTATTAGTAGAGGAGATTCAAGGAATCGGTTTTAAAATGGCTGACCAACTAGCCGAACGTCTCGGAATTGCTAGCGATGCTCCTGAGCGTTTACGAGCTGCCTTGATTCATTGTCTACTAGAAGCCAGTATGGAAGAAGGCGATACCTACATAGAAGCCAAAGCCTTGCTTGAACGTACCATCATTCTTTTGGAAGGTGCTCGTCCGATTGAACTTGACCCCGCCTTGGTCGCTAACCAATTAACCAATCTTATCCAAGAGGATAAGGTGCAAAATGTAGAGACTAAAATCTTTGATAATACCCTATATTTTGCGGAACAGGGCATCTATACCCACCTAACTCGTATCATGAAGGACCAACCTGACGTCAGCTCTGAAGACAAAATCTTAGACAGCCTTGAAGGGGTGGAAGAGGAGCTTGGTATTACTTATGATCAGGTTCAAAAAGATGCCATTATCAAAGCCCTACAAAGCAAGGTCTTCATCCTGACAGGTGGTCCCGGAACAGGGAAAACCACTGTTATTAACGGCATTATTAAAACCTATGCTGACCTCCATGGCCTAGATCTCAAAAAGTCTGATTTACCTATTATTTTAGCAGCACCAACGGGACGGGCTGCTCGTCGGATGAACGAACTCACCCAACTCCCTAGCGCCACTATTCATAGACATTTAGGCCTCAATAGCGAGGACGATTTTAAGACCTTAGAGGACTATCTCGATTGCGATTTGATTATCATCGACGAGTTCTCTATGGTTGATACTTGGTTGGCCAATCAACTCTTTGAAAGTATCTCTGATTCAACCCAAGTTATCATTGTGGGTGACCAAGACCAACTACCTTCCGTAGGCCCTGGCCAAGTCTTGGCTGACCTTTTGCAGATTGATAACTTGCCTAAAGTTTCCCTAACCAAAATTTTCAGACAATCCGAGGATTCCACTATCGTTACCCTAGCTAGCCAGATGCGCCAAGGCCAACTACCCGCTGATTTCACAGAGAAAAAGGCTGACCGCTCTTACTTTGAGGCCAATGCCAACCATATTCCACAGATGGTTCCTAAAATCGTCTCTGCTGCGATAAAGAGTGGGATTGCAGCTCAGGATGTTCAGATTCTAGCCCCCATGTACCGAGGACAGGCTGGTATTAACAATCTCAATACCATTATGCAAGACCTACTTAATCCTAAAGAAAAGGCCAATCAGTTCGCCTTTAATGATATCTTCTTCCGCAAAAACGACAAGATTCTCCATCTGGTCAACGATACAGAACTCAATGTCTTCAATGGCGACATCGGAATCATTACTGATCTCATTCCTGGTAAATATACTGAAAGCAAACAGGACGAAATTTACATGTCCTTCGACGGCAATGAGGTTATCTATCCTCGTAACGAATGGAATAAGATTACTCTGGCCTATGCTATGTCAATCCACAAATCCCAAGGGAGTGAGTTCCCAGTCGTTATCCTTCCCATCACACGCCAAAGTGGGCGTATGCTACAACGTAACCTCATTTACACCGCAATCACACGCGCCAAGAGTAAACTAGTCATGCTGGGGGAAATCGTAGCCTTCGATTATGCTGTTCACAACGAGGGAGCTAAACGAAATACTTATCTCATCCAACGTTTTGAACAAACTTATACACAAGCTGTTGATAAGTCTGTCGAAAAGATTGTTAAAAACGAGGCAACAGACGCATCCAATCAAACAAAAAAGGAAAACAACGAATCCTCAGAACCCCTTGAAAACAAAGACATTTCGGAAAATATCAATCCATCCCCAGATCTTGTTAACACTTATTCACAACCTGTGGATAAGTCTGTTAACAAACCTGTGCAAACAGAAGAAAACTATCGTTTAACTGAAGAAAATTGGGCAACTATAGATCCAATGATTGGTCTCAGTGAAGACGATATCGCTGCTTTTTTTAACAATAACTAAAAAAGACTTGGAAAGCGACTCACTAAGAGCAACTCCAAGTCTTTTCATTTACTAAAACACTAAACGAATCAGGGCCATAGACACTATACCGACGATTACTGCATAGAGCAGATTTTTGCTCTTAAATGCTACAATTACCGTTGGCACAGTAGCCAGTATTTCCATCCACTTAAACTGTGGCAAGTGACCAATCTTCTCAGTCGTGAGACTAGAGAGAATCAGAGCAAAGAGGATAGAAACTGGTAAGTAGTGCAAAAATCGAACAACGATATCTGGTAAGCCCTTGTATTTCACTAAAACAAAGGGGAGAATACGGGGCACCCAGCTAACAACAAATCCAAGTAGAATGGCAATGAGAATAAACTTATTGACGGCCATCACACATCACCCCCACACTACATCCAACTAAAGTAGCCACTAAAACAGCCAAAGATTCCGACAAGATGACACTAAAGCTCAGATAAGCCATAGCAATAGATAGTAAAATCAAGAATAGCTTACGCACGCCTTCACCTAACAAAGCATCTATCTGACTACTTAACAAACCTATAAACATGGCAATCAAGGCAAAATCCAAACCAAAAAGCTCAGGATTAGGAATCATGGAACCAATCAAACACCCAACAACTGATGATACAATCCAAACCAGATAGCTGAAAATATTGTTCCCATGCATCCAGTTCGCAGAAATATCTTTATGATGCACATATTCTCCCAACAAGACACCATAACTTTCATCCGTAATCAGACTACCAATTCCCAGCTGATTCCAGAGGCTTGTTTTTGTAAAAATCGTCGTTGCATGTAAACTCATCAACATGTTACGCAAATTAACTAAGAAAACAGTCAAGGTTAACTCACCAAGGCCAGCTCCTGCAACTACTAATGCACACATAGCAAACTGAGCCGAGCCACCATAGACTAAGGCACACATGAGGCCAACCTCAAGGGCCGATAGACCAGAAGCCGCCGCTACAACACCAAAGGCTAGGCCAATAGCCACATATCCTAGGGCTGTCGGTACTGCAGCTTTTACACCTAAACGAAAGGCAGACATACTCAATTCCTTTCTAAAGGAACCTCTTACCAGACTAGTAAGAGGTTCTTCTTATTCTTCAAATCCTGCAAAGGCAAGACTTGGTTTTGCATTCAAGTCCAACTCAGCAAAATGTTTCTGATCACATTCAATGGCAGCTGCTAGGGCAATCATGCCAGCATTATCACCACAGAGACGTAAAGGCGGAATAACCACATCTACATCCGTAATTTCTTCAGCCAAACGTTCACGTAAGCCCTGATTAGCTGCTACGCCACCAGCAACAACAAGTGTCTTGACAGGATAACGCTCCAAGGCTTTCTTAGTCTTAGCTAGGAGAATATCCAACACAGCAGCTTGGAAGGAAGCACAAAGGTCCTCTCTGACTAGAACTTCTCCCTTCTGTTCTGCATTGTGATGCAAATTGATGAAAGCAGACTTTAGGCCTGAAAATGAAAACTCCAAGTGGTCTTCCTTAATCATAGCGCGTGGAAAATCATAAACATCTTTCCCTTTATGAGCCAATTCATCAATTTCACGCCCAGCTGGGTAGGTCAAACCCATCACACGCCCAACCTTATCATAGGCCTCACCAACTGCATCATCACGTGTCTCACCAACAATCTTGTAATTTCCTGGTTCTGACACATAAACCAACTCTGTGTGTCCCCCAGACACCAAAAGTGCTAGGAGGGGGTATTCCAACTCTTGTACCTCACGCGCTGCCATAAGATGCCCAGCCATATGATTAACTGGAATCAAAGGCAATCCATGTGCCCAAGCGAAGGCCTTAGCCGCTGCCATCCCGACCAAGAGCGCTCCGACCAAACCAGGACCATAGGTTACTGCTACAGCATCTAGTTGTTCAGCAGTAATGCCCGCCTCTGAAAGGGCATCCTTAATGCAAAGAGTCACCACTTCCACATGGTGACGACTAGCCACCTCAGGGACAACACCACCAAAACGTTTATGACTTTCCACCTGACTGGCAATAATATTACTCAAAAGTTCCTTCTCATTTTTCAAAACGGCAACTGAAGTCTCGTCACACGAGCTCTCCACTGCCAAAATATATCTATCTACCATTAGACTTCCTCTCGCCTCATGATAACTGCATCTTCTTGAGGCTCATGATAATAATTTTTCCGAATTCCTAGACTTTCAAAACCAAATTTTCTATAAAGTGCCTGAGCGACTTGATTTGAAGCCCTCACCTCTAAAAATATAGGTTCACTACGCTCTTCCAAATGCTTCATCAGCTGACTAGCATAACCACGCCCCTGATAAGCTTTTAAAACAGCGATATTGGTCACCTCAAGCTCACCCACCAAATTTTGAAGGGCTAAAAAACCAACAACTTCTTCCTGATCATAAACATAGAAATACTCCGTAGTATCCAAAGCCAAGTCTGCTACCACTTGTTCTATCGTCCACGGAGATTTGTCATAAACATCCGACAAAATCTGATAAATCAGTTGAGCTTGCTCCTGACTACTCAATCTAGACGCGCTTGATGTAGTTGTCACGGTTAATCTCCTCATGCGTCTTAAGCCAATTCTCCTCTGCCTCAACCCGCTTCAAGTAATGTGGAACAAAGGCATCCACATCAACAGAAGGCAAGGACAAGCCTAAACGACCAATTAACTGAGCTGATGGAAGGCTAGACAAGATCGTTGCCTCTGGAAGATTTTCCTTAATCTGATCCGCAAAATTAGCCACTTCACCGACAAATGTCACCTTTTCATAAACTTTAGCTTGCTCAAGAACATCTGTAAAGGCAGCATGACAATCAGGGACGATAGCCTGACCATTTTCATAAAAACCAACGTAAACATTATTACGACGGGCATCCATGATAGGAATCACAACACCGACAACCGAAAGGTTTGTCAGCGCCTGTAGACTTGAAACCCCCACTAAATCAATGTCAAGCGCATAGGCTAACGTCTTAGCTGTTGCGACAGCCACACGAAGCCCGGTGTAGGATCCAGGCCCCTGTGCAACCACAATACGTTCTAAATCAGACGGCTGCCAGCCTGCCTGAGCAACTAAAAAATCAATGGTGGGCATTAAACTAATACTGTGGTTCTTTTTTACTGTGACAGTTGTCTCTGCCACTAGTTTCTCTTCTTCCAACAAGGCTACTGATAAAGCAGTGCTAGAAGTATCAAATGCTAATATTTTCATCTTTTTTCCTTGTTTCCTTTTATGCTTTTCTATTATAACACAAGTCACTGTTTCCCAGAAACGAACATTTTCCAACTTTTTCCGCCATTTTCTTTATCTAGCCCTTATCTTATGGTACAATAATAGTAATTGTTAAACGAATCAAGGCTACTAGCTATTACTCATAAAGTGAATATCATAACGTCAAGTAAATCATAGAAAGATTAACTTGACCGGTTTTTTTATAGAATGGCAGAGCCTTTTGGAAAGAAAGGAAAACCATGATTTATAAAGTCTTTTACCAAGAAACTAAAGAGCGTAATCCACGCCGTGAACAGACAAAATCACTCTACCTAGATATCGATGCAGAAACTGAACTTGAGGGACGTATCCAAGCTCGTCAAATCATCGAAAAAAACACTGCCTATAACATCGAATTCATCGAGCTCCTCTCAGAAAAAGCCCTTGAATACGAAAAAGAAACAGGCGTTTTTGAAGTAACGGAGTTCTAAGACCATGGCATCAAAAATCAATCTAAAACCTGAAGAAGTTGGGGTTTATGCGATTGGTGGTTTGGGGGAAATCGGTAAAAACACCTATGGTATTGAATACCAAGATGAGATTATCATCGTCGATGCGGGTATTAAATTCCCCGAAGACGATCTTCTCGGAATCGACTATGTCATCCCAGACTATTCTTACATCGTTGAAAACGTTGATCGTGTAAAGGCACTTGTCATTACCCACGGTCACGAAGACCATATTGGTGGGATTCCCTTCCTTCTTAAACAGGCAAATATCCCAATTTATGCAGGACCGCTTGCTCTTGCTCTTATCAAAGGAAAATTGGAAGAACACGGACTACTTCGTGACGCACAACTCTACGAAATTAATGCTAATACAGAGCTTACTTTCAAAAATATGAGCGTGACCTTCTTCCGTACTACTCACTCAATTCCAGAACCTCTCGGTATTGTCATCCATACACCTCAAGGTAAAATTGTGTGTACCGGTGACTTTAAGTTTGACTTCACCCCGGTAGGTGAACCAGCAGACCTTCACCGTATGGCTGCACTTGGTGAGGAAGGCGTTCTTTGCCTCCTCTCAGACTCAACCAATGCTGAAGTACCAACTTTCACTAATTCCGAGAAGGTTGTTGGCCAATCCATTATGAAAATTATTGAAGGCATCCACGGACGTATTATTTTCGCCTCATTTGCCTCAAACATTTTCCGTCTTCAACAAGCTGCCGAAGCCGCTGTAAAAACTGGCCGTAAGATTGTTGTCTTCGGACGTTCTATGGAAAAAGCCATTGTCAATGGGGTTGAACTAGGTTACATCAAGGTTCCAAAAGGGACTATCATTGATCCTAGTGAGATGAAAAACTATCATGCCAGTGAGATTCTTATCATGTGTACCGGTTCTCAAGGGGAGCCTATGGCGGCCCTGGCACGTATCGCCAATGGTATGCACCGCCAAGTGACACTACAACCTGGTGACACTGTCATCTTCTCATCTAGTCCTATTCCAGGGAACACCACTAGCGTTAACCGTCTGATTAATACCATTCAAGAAGCTGGTGTTGATGTTATCCACGGTAAAATCAACAATATCCATACCTCTGGACACGGTGGTCAACAAGAGCAAAAACTAATGCTTCGTTTGATAAAACCAAAATTCTTCATGCCTGTTCACGGTGAATACCGCATGCAGAAAGTCCACGCAGGTCTTGCTGTTGATTGTGGCGTTCCCAAAGATAATATCTTCATTATGGAAAATGGTGATGTCTTAGCCCTAACAAAAGACTCTGCGCGTCGTGCAGGTCACTTCAATGCCCAAGATATCTATGTTGATGGTAATGGTATTGGGGATATCGGAGCCGCGGTTCTTCGTGACCGTCGTGATCTTTCTGAAGATGGTGTTGTACTTGCCGTAGCTACTGTTGATTTCAAGTCTAAGATGATTCTAGCTGGTCCAGACATCCTCAGTCGTGGCTTCATCTATATGCGTGAATCTGGCGATCTTATCCGCGAAAGCCAACGCATTCTATTCAATGCTATTCGTATCGCTCTTAAGAATAAAGATGCTAGCATCCAATCTGTTAACGGAGCTATCGTCAATGCTTTACGTCCATTTCTATATGAAAAAACAGAACGTGAACCAATTATTATTCCAATGATTCTAACACCTGATAAATAAAAAAATGGTAGCCATCTAGCTACCATTTTTTAAGTTTAAATCCAGTCTGAGCACAACTCTTCCAGCAAGTAAAAAAGCGCTATAAGCGCTTCTTTTCGTTTTATGCACCTGGATAAATGTAAGATACTGAACCTGGTGTAGTTGAGTTTTGTGGATCAAACCAACCACGATAGTTATTGATTTGTTGCTGGTTGTTATAGTTTGACTCCAAGATTTGAATTTGACCATCTTGACCAACTTGTGTTACATAACCAACGTGACCATAACCACCATCAGTCCAACATACAATTGATCCTGTCACAGGTGTTGAACCTACAGCATAACCTTGGCTAGCAGCGCTTCCGGCCCAATCGCCACCATTACCCCACCAGTTACTTGCCCATGGAGCGACTTCCTTAACACCCCATGTACATTGACCAACTGGATAACGATTCCAAGTAGCATCTGAATCAGTAGCTGTTACCTCTGAAGAAGAAACTTCTGTTGTTTCTTCAACTGCCGTAGTAGCTCCTGAAACTTCCAAGCTTCCACCAGGAACAATTGTTGACCAAATAGTCATGCCATTTTCAGCTGCTAATTGATAAGGATCTACACCATACTGACTAGCAATCCCGAAGAATGAATCTCCATTTTGAACTGTATAAGTATCAGCATTAACTGTTTGTGCGACTGTAAGACCGAGCAATAATGCACTTGAGGCTGCTGCCAAAGCAGCTTTTTTTGTAGTTTTCATATTTCCCCCTGAATAAGATTAATATGAAATTAGTTTAACACTCTCATATTTTAATGCGATTAAGGGGGAATAAAGAAATATGACAAAAGAAAACAGCTCAGTTAAAACTACGTAATTTGTCCAAGAACTTAATAATTTTAGAAGAAAAAGAAAACCAGGCATAACCTGATTTTCAAATTTAATTTCTTAATAAATGTCCAAGTAGTTATCAATTTCCCATTGTGAAACAAAGGTAGCATAGCTTGCCCATTCCATACGTTTCGCATCAAGGAAGTTTGTATAGATATGATTACCCAAAGCTTGACGAACCACTTCATCTGTTTCCAATGCTTTAAGAGCGTTACGAAGTGTTGATGGCAAATCAATAATACCTGCTTCTTTACGTTCTTCAGGAGACATTGAGTAAATGTTTGTTTCAACTGGATCTGGAGCATCAATCTTGTTAATAATACCATCAAGACCAGCTTCCAAAAGAACAGCAAGTGCCAAGTATGGGTTTGCCATTGGGTCTACTGAACGCAATTCCAAACGTGTACCCATACCACGAGACGCAGGAACGCGGATCAATGGTGAACGGTTGCTACCTGCCCATGCAATATATACAGGAGCTTCATATCCAGGAACCAAACGTTTGTAAGAGTTAACTGTTGGGTTAATAATTGCAGTATAGTTATATGCATGTTTCATCAAACCACCAAGGAAGTAGTAAGCGTCTTGAGACAATTGCATACCACGTGGATCCTCTGGATCAAAGAATGCATTTCCTTCTTCAGTGAAGAGAGACATGTTACAGTGCATACCGCTACCAGCAATACCATATTTAGGTTTCGCCATAAATGTCGCATAAAGACCATGTTTACGAGCGATTGTCTTAACAACCAATTTGAAAATTTGGATATTATCACAAGCCTTCAAAACATCTGTATACTTGAAGTCGATTTCATGTTGACCAACCGCCACTTCATGGTGAGATGCCTCAACATCAAATCCCATTTCTGTCAACACATTAACGATTTCACGACGTGTGTTGTCTGCAAGGTCAGTTGGTGCAAGGTCAAAATAACCACCTTTATCGTTAACTTCAAGCGTAGGATTACCTTGCTCATCTAATTTGAAAAGGAAAAATTCTGGTTCTGGTCCAAGGTTAAATGATTTATAACCAACTTCTTCCATATGACGCAAAGCTTTTTTCAAGTTACCACGAGGGTCACCAGCAAATGGTTCACCCGCAGAAGTATAGATATCACAAATAAGACCAGCTACTGCACCATTTTCATCGCCCCAAGGGAAAACTGTCCACGTATCAAGATCTGGGTAAAGATACATATCAGATTCGTTGATACGAACAAATCCCTCGATTGATGAACCATCAAACATAGCTTTATTTGAAAGTACCTTATCCAACTGTTCATCTGTCGCAGGAATTTCAACGTTCTTCATAACACCAAGGATATCAGAGAACATTAAACGCAAGAAAGTAACATTCTTCTCTTTGACTTCGCGACGAATATCAGCTGCTGTGATTGCCATAATAGGGGTCTCCTTTATAAAAACCAAAAATAAAAGTTCAAAGCGTAATTAGATACGCAAGTTACCAAATTGTTGTGACGGGGTCGTAAAACGGCCTTGCTGAAGGAGTTCATCATGCAAGATACGTCGAACGTCCGCATCTGTTAAAGCCACTTGTTTTTGTTGGGCACGAACTTCACGCTCTTCGTACTCATGCTTGATGGCTGCAATATTGTAACCATCATCCAAAAAATCTTTGATTTCCAATAAACGATCCATATCATTTAATGAGTACATCCGACGATTTCCAGCTGTACGTTCAGGTTGAATTAAACCTTGATCTTCATAGTAACGAATTTGACGAGCAGTTAAATCCGTCAATTTCATAACTGTTCCAATCGGAAAAACAGCTAGAGAACGCCTTAATTCTTTCTCTCTTGCCATGATCATCCTCCTTTCCTAACAATTATATTCTGAATATTTCTACATGTCAACAGTTTATGTTACTTTTTCTTACACAACGAGCAATTCCCGAACATTATATTGTCTATTCGCTCTAATTTAAGGATTTTATCAAAAAAACATAAAAAATAGAGTTCAAGAGAACCCTATCATTCTTATTTTAAGTGTTTAAGTAGCCAATCATAATCATAATTAACAAGAATTGCTATAAAGACTCCACAGAAAGTTTCAAAGACTCGAGCAATAACATAAGTGAAGGTATTATCAGGTGGAATGGACAAGGTAATAATCAGAAGTGCAGCCACCCCTCCAATAACACCAGATGCATTATTAAATGACACATTAATGACAATCGTCAGCATTGTCAAAATTGGAACCAATAGCAAGGTCACCCAAACTGAATGATTAAACCACATATTTACAAAGTAAAATAATAGCGACAAAAGCCCTCCAACCGTATTCGCAAAAATACGTGACTTACCAAACTGAATACTTCTATCAAAGTTTTCTCGAAGACTAAAGACTGCTGTCAAACAACCAATCTGAAGCCCTTCCCAGCCTAAAGCAGAAAAAAGACCTAAAACTAGAAAGACAGCAATCCCCGTCTTAAGTGTACGCATACCAAATTTAAATTTTTTCGGTTCAAATTTCAATCCCATTTTACTATTTTAACATGATTATGAAACTTTTGGCTACTTCTACAGTATTATGCCGCAAAGTTCAAACTAATAATCGCAATTTTTTGAGAGAAATTTACTTCCCAATAATAGTTTTAGCCTCTACCAAATACTCAATGAGATAACACAAAAAAGAGTTGGTTTCCCAACTCTTTCTATTCTAATAGACTTATTTATCAGTAAGTGCAGCCAATCCTGGAAGCTCTTTACCTTCAAGAAGTTCCATAGAAGCACCACCACCAGTAGAGATCCATGAGAATTTGTCTGCACGGCCAAGGTTGATCGCAGCAGCAGCTGAGTCACCACCACCGATGATTGATTTAACGCCTGGTTGTTTCACGATAGCGTCCATCACACCGATTGTACCAGCTTGGAAGTCAGGGTTTTCAAATACACCCATAGGACCATTCCATACAACTGTTTTCGCACCAGTCAAGGCTTTATCGAATTCAGCAATTGATTTAGGACCGATATCCAAACCAAGGAAACCTGGGTCTACTGCTTCACCTTCAGTGTCTTTCACTTCAGTGTAGTCAGCAAATGCATTAGCTTCTTTTGAGTCAACTGGCAAGATCAATTTACCGTTTGATTTTTCAAGAAGAGCTTTAGCAACATCAAGTTTATCTTCTTCTACAAGTGAGTTACCGATTTCGATACCTTGTGCTTTGTAGAATGTGTAAGTCATACCGCCACCGATAAGAACTTTATCAGCTTTTGCAAGAAGGTTTTCGATAACACCAATCTTATCAGATACTTTAGAACCACCAAGGATAGCTACGAATGGACGTTCTGGAGTTTCAACTGCTTCTTTGATGTAAGCAATTTCGTTTTCAAGAAGGAAACCAGCAACAGCTTTATCAACGTTTGCTGAGATACCAACGTTAGATGCGTGTGCACGGTGAGCTGTACCGAATGCATCGTTTACGAAGATACCATCTCCAAGTGATGCCCAGTATTTACCAAGTTCAGGATCATTTTTAGATTCTTTCTTGCCATCAACATCTTCAAAACGAGTGTTTTCAACCAAGAGAACTTGTCCATCTTCAAGAGCGTTAACAGCTGCTTCCAATTCAGCACCACGTGTAACACCTGGGATAAATTTAACGTCTTGACCCAATTTAGCAGCCAAGTCAGCAGCTACAGGAGCAAGTGATTTGCCTTCTTTATCAGCTTCTTCTTTTACACGTCCAAGGTGAGAGAAGAGGATTGCACGTCCACCTTGTTCAAGAATGTACTTGATAGTTGGAAGGGCAGCAGTGATACGGTTGTCGTTAGTGATCACGCCATCTTTTACAGGTACGTTGAAGTCAACACGAACGAGAACTTTTTTCCCTTTCAAGTCAACATCTTTAACAGTCAATTTAGCCATTTGATCAGACTCCTTAATTTTTTAATACGTTTTCATTATATCACAAAATGCATAAAAGAGATAGCAAAATCAGAAGGATTTCTAGCTTATTGCTAGTATAAGGCATTTAGCATATAATCTAAATAGAAAGGTCGAATATCCATGAAAAAACAGCTAAACAAGAAGCAGAAACAAGCTGACCATGATCTAAATGTAATCCTTATTCTTACCCTTGTTCCTCTGCTCCTCTTTCTTACTCTTAAACCAACTCTTTTTTCATACACTAACCAAACCTCAGTACCGCTATGGCTGCGATTAATCTTATTAGCTAGTTGTCAATTTGCCATCGCAGGCTTAGGAACCAGCACTGTTATGCTTTATCGCAAAGAATCTTTCAGACACTTTGGATTAATCACCAAAAATCTAGTTACCACCCTTTTTCAATCTCTTCTTGTAGCCCTACCACTTATCATATTTAAAGGAATTACTCATCAGATTCATTCCTATCTACCTCTTCAATCAATACAATTAACAAAAGAAGTAATGAGCCAATCATTTCCTAGTAATATCCTGGCATACCTATTCATCTGTCTTATTTGGGGATTCTGGGAAGGATTTAACTATGTAGTCATCGCTGAAAAGATACGCATACGTTTTCCATCTCCTTACATTTGGTTAGATAGTGGGGCAATAACTTGTGCGATTTTTTGCCTCCTTATCCATGGAATCATTGGTTTTGATGTCTATACCCTATTTGAATCACTTACCGTTTTTATACTTATTTATGGTATGCTAGCTATACAAAAACATAATAAAAACGCCTGGGGTTGTGTCATGCTCTTTCTACTCATTTGGAATGCCTTCTAGCTTATTCATAAATCACAATCCTACTGAGATTATAACAGCCTATTTATACGGCTGTTTTATTATTTTGGAAAATAAAAAAAAGAGCCGAAGCTCTTCTTTTTATACAATTGAATTATTTAGCGATTTTCGCGAAGTATTCAAGAGTACGTACAAGTTGTGAAGTGTATGACATTTCGTTGTCGTACCAAGAAACAACTTTAACCAATTGTTTACCATCAACAGTTTGTACTTTAGTTTGAGTTGCATCAAACAATGAACCGTAAGAAATACCTACGATATCTGAAGATACGATTGGATCTTCAGTGTAACCGAATGATTCGTTTGAAGCTGCTTTCATAGCTGCGTTCACTTCATCAACAGTAACGTCTTTTTCAAGAACTGCTACCAATTCAGTAACTGATCCAGTTGGAACTGGAACACGTTGTGCAGCACCGTCAAGTTTACCGTTCAATTCTGGGATAACCAAACCGATAGCTTTAGCAGCACCAGTTGAGTTAGGAACGATGTTTGCAGCACCAGCACGTGCACGACGAAGGTCACCACCACGGTGTGGTCCGTCAAGGATCATTTGGTCACCAGTGTAAGCGTGGATAGTAGTCATCAAACCTTGTTTAACACCGAAGTTATCTTGCAATGCTTTAGCCATTGGAGCCAAGCAGTTTGTAGTACATGAAGCACCTGAGATAACTGTTTCAGTACCATCAAGGATATCGTGGTTAGTGTTAAATACGATTGTTTTAACATCGTTTCCACCAGGAGCAGTGATAACAACTTTCTTAGCTCCACCTTCGTGCAAGTGTTTTTCAGCAGCATCTTTCTTAGCAAAGAAACCAGTTGCTTCAAGAACGATTTCTACACCGTCGTTAGCCCAGTCAATTTGTTCTGGGTCACGTTCAGCAGAAACTTTAACGAATTTACCGTTAACTTCAAATCCACCATCTTTAACTTCAACAGTACCGTCGAAACGACCTTGAGTTGTGTCGTATTTCAACAAGTGTGCAAGCATAACTGGATCTGTAAGGTCGTTGATGCGTGTAACTTCAACACCTTCTACGTTTTGGATACGACGGAAAGCAAGACGACCGATACGACCGAAACCGTTAATACCAACTTTAACTACCATTAGTGATTTCCTCCTTATGAAAATCAAATAAATATAATTTTGAGAGCAAGCTCTCCCTATTGTGAAAAGATTAACTTGAGCGCTTTCAATTCAACCTTTCAACAGTCATATTATATAATTTTTTTCAAAAAATTGCAAATAGAAAAGGCACTTACTTTCATAAGTACCTTAACTTTATAAGTTCTAATTAAGCTTCACCAGAATTTTTCTTGATGATTTCTTCTTGAACTGATTTAGGAACATCTTCATAGTGGTCAAATACCATCATGAATGTACCACGACCTTGAGTTGCAGAACGAAGTGTTGTTGCATAACCGAACATTTCAGCAAGTGGAACATACGCACGAACGATTTGACTGTTACCGTGTGCTTCCATACCATCAACACGTCCACGACGAGCTGTAACGTGACCCATAACATCACCAAGGTTTTCTTCAGGAACAGTGATTGTTACAAGCATCATTGGTTCAAGGATAGTTGGTTGTGCAGTCTTAGCAGCTTCTTTAAGTGCAAGAGACGCAGCGATCTTGAAGGCAGTTTCAGATGAATCGACATCGTGGTATGAACCATCGTAAAGCTTAGCTTTGATGTCAACCATTGGGTATCCAGCAAGGACACCGTTAGCCATAGATTCTTCCAATCCTTTTTCTACTGCAGGGATGAATTCACGTGGAACCACACCACCGACGATAGCATTTTCGAATTCGAAACCTTTACCTTCTTCATTTGGAGTAAATTCAATCCAAACATCACCAAACTGACCTTTACCACCAGATTGACGTTTGAAGAATCCACGTGCTTGTGTTCCAGCACGGAATGTTTCACGGTAAGATACTTGTGGAGCACCAACGTTTGCTTCAACTTTGTGTTCACGTTTCAAACGGTCAACAAGGACATCAAGGTGAAGTTCACCCATACCAGAGATAACTGTTTCACCAGTTTCAGGGTTAGTTTCAACACGGAATGTTGGATCTTCTTCAGCAAGTTTTTGAAGACCGATACCCATCTTATCTTGGTCAGCTTTAGTCTTAGGCTCAACCATCAATTGGATAACTGGTTCTGGAACTTCGATTGACTCAAGAATAACTTTAGCTTTTTCATCAGTTAATGAGTCACCAGTTGTAGTATCTTTCAAACCGATAGCAGCAGCGATATCACCAGCGTATACTTGTTCAATTTCTTGACGGCTGTTAGCGTGCATTTGAAGGATACGTCCGATACGTTCACGTTTACCTTTAGATGTGTTCATTACATATGAACCTGATTGAAGGATACCTGAGTAAACACGGATAAATGTCAAACGACCTACAAATGGGTCAGTCATGATTTTGAAGGCAAGAGCTGCAAATGGCTCATCATCAGATGCTGGACGAGTTTCTTCTTCGTCTGTATCTGGATTGATACCTTTGATTGCAGGGATATCAAGTGGACTTGGAAGGTAATCGATAACCGCATCAAGCATCAATTGAACACCTTTGTTCTTGAAGGCAGAACCACAAAGAACTGGGAAGAATTCAACGTTGATTGTTGCACGACGGATAGCTGCTTTCAATTCCTCGTTAGTGATTTCTTCACCTTCAAGGTATTTCATCATCAAATCTTCGTCAGTTTCAGCAACTGCTTCGATCAATTTTTCACGGTATTCGTTTGCTTGATCAACGTAATCAGCTGGAATATCTTCTTCAAGAATATCTGTACCAAGGTCATTAGTATAGATTTCAGCTTTCATTTTAATCAAGTCAATGATACCACGGAAATCATCTTCAGCACCGATTGGCAATTGGATTGGGTGTGCGTTTGCTTGAAGACGATCGTGAAGTGTGCTTACTGAGTAAAGGAAGTCTGCACCGATTTTATCCATTTTGTTGGCAAATACGATACGTGGAACACCATACTCAGTTGCTTGACGCCAAACTGTTTCAGTTTGAGGTTCTACACCTGATTGTGAGTCAAGAACGGTTACGGCACCATCCAATACACGGAGTGAACGTTGTACTTCGATTGTGAAGTCCACGTGTCCTGGTGTATCGATGATGTTAACGCGGTGACCATCCCATTGTGCTGTTGTAGCGGCAGATGTGATTGTGATACCACGCTCTTGTTCTTGCTCCATCCAGTCCATTTGTGATGCACCTTCGTGAGTTTCACCGATTTTGTGGATTTTACCAGTGTAGTAAAGGATACGCTCTGTTGTAGTTGTTTTACCGGCATCGACGTGGGCCATGATACCGATATTACGAGTTTTTGCAAGTGAAAATTCGCGTGCCATTAGGTTTATTCTCCTATAAATATTTTAGTTTACTTATTTATTATAACATTATTGTCAAAAAACGGATAGGCAGGACCTACCCGTTTTTTCACTAATATTTAACTGGTTTTCAAATGATATGAATAATATTATTTGAATTCAGAGTCAGCCTATTACAAATCCATAATCTTAGCTTATGAATATATGACTGTAATTCAGCTTGAAACTTATGATTACCAGCGGAAGTGTGCAAAGGCACGGTTTGCTTCAGCCATTTTGTGAGTATCTTCACGTTTCTTAACTGATGCACCAGTGTTGTTTGCAGCATCCATGATTTCTTTTGCAAGACGATCTTTCATAGTGTGTTCACCACGCGCACGTGATGCGTTAACCAACCAACGAAGACCAAGAGTTGTACGACGTTCTGGACGAACTTCAACTGGGACTTGGTAGTTTGAACCACCGACACGACGTGCACGTACTTCAAGTACAGGCATGATGTTGTCCATAGCTGTTTCAAATACTTCAAGAGCATCGTTTCCAGTTGCTTCTTTGATTTGCTCGAAAGCATCGTATACGATTGTTGCAGCAGTACCACGTTTACCGTCAAGCATTACACGGTTGATAAGACGTGTAACGATTTTTGAATTGTACAATGGATCTGCCAATACTTCGCGTTTAGGCGCTCTATTTTTACGACTCATTTTATCTTATCTCCCTTCTTATCCTTTAGGACGTTTAGCACCGTATTTAGAACGGCTTTGTTTACGATCAGCTACACCTGCAGTATCAAGTGCACCACGGACGATGTGGTAACGTACCCCTGGAAGGTCTTTTACACGTCCACCACGGATAAGAACAACGCTGTGTTCTTGGAGGTTGTGTCCGATACCTGGGATGTAAGCAGTAACTTCGATAAGGTTGCTCAAACGTACACGAGCGAATTTACGAAGGGCTGAGTTAGGTTTCTTAGGTGTCATTGTTCCAACACGTGTTGCAACACCACGTTTTTGTGGTGAAGATACGTTAGTTTGAACTTTTTTGTGGCTGTTGTAACCAACGTTCAAAGCTGGTGATTTAGATTTTACAACTTTTGATTGACGTGGTTTACGAACCAATTGGTTAATTGTAGGCATCTACATTCTCCTGTGTTTTTTTATTTTTGGTTGATATGGCACTTGGTGACAGCCCATATCTGTGTGTACTTTTGCAACTTATGTCAGCACGTCTCTGTACACTTTTGAGAGACCAAAAGTAAAAAGTACCGTCTAATATAGTATCATTTTTTGATGATTATTGTCAAGACTTTCTTGTTAAAAAGAAAAATTCCTAATCTTTAAATTAGGAATACTATCGTAGATTAATTATTTATCAAAAATATTACCGACTTCAACTTCTACCTTCTGTGCTTTTACATCGATGTCAGAAACAGTAAGTAATGATTTATATTCATGGATATCACGATCACCTTTAGCATTTTCTGCGAATACAGCTACACCTACTAACTCACTATCAAATTCTGAAAGCAAGCTAATCATACCCGTAATGGTACCGCCACCTTTAAGAAAATCATCGACAATAAGGACACGGCTATTAGGTTTCAAACTACGTTTTGAAAGGAACATCTTTTCAATACGATCACTTGAACCACTAACGTAGTTTACCGATACGGTTGAACCTTCTGTAATTTTCAAGTCACGACGAACAATAACAAATGGAATGTTCAAGACATCTGCTACTGCATTTGCTAAAGGAACTCCTTTAGTTGCAACAGTCATAACGGCATCAATTTTTTGTCCTTTAAAGGCACTGGCAATGATACGACCAACATTTTTTAAAATAGACGGTGTACTCAGTAAATCAGATAGGTAGAGATAACCACCTGGTAAGATACGATCACTCTCGGAAAGACGTTTACAAAGATCTTCAACCAGACTTCTTGCATCTTCATCAGAAATAGTCGGTGTAAACATAACGCCACCAGATGCACCAGTTACTGTTTCGATTTCTCCTATTTGACTTTCCTCAAAAGCTTTTTTAATGATAGCAACATCTTCTGAGATTGAAGACTTTGCAGCTTCATAACGCTCTGCAAAGGTGTTGAGGCTTGTCAATTGATAAGGATTATTAATCAGGTAGTTTGAAATAACTACCATGCGCTCACTTCGTTTTAATTTCATATGTTACCTATATTTTCTGTACTTTTTAACTATTATACCATAATACAGCAAAAAACGAACATTTTCATATGAAATGCTCGCTTAATTTCGATTTTAATCAAATTTTGGCTTGTAGAAGGAACGATTATCCATAGCAAAGAGACGATTTGTCATTTCTCCTGGACCTACTAGGTTAAGGGCTGTCGTCATCATCATCATACTGGCATCAAGATTATCAATCATATGAATAATTTCTGCTTCCATAATACGGGGGCGCACTGGACTACCATACTCTAGTTGTCCATGATGGCTGAGAATAACATGACGCAAAACAACGACATCCTCACGCGTATCGTCAATATTGAGCTCCATAAGCACCTTAGTGATTTCTTCATCAATCAAAGCAATATGACCAATCAAGTTTCCACGAACCGTATACTCAGTATTTTCAGGACCAGTAAGTTCAATAACCTTAGCTAAATCATGAAGCATAATTCCGGCAAAGAGTAGACTCTTATTGAGCTCTGGATAAATATCTCCAATGCTGTCCGCTAAGCGAACCATAGTAGCTGTATGATAGGCTAGTCCACTTTCAAAGGCATGATGATTTGTTTTAGCAGCTGGAAAAGTGAAAAACTCCTTATTATACTTTCGATAAAGGGCACGAACAACACGCTGCCAAGTTGCTTCCTCAATCTTGAAAATCATTTGCTCTAGGTATTCGCGTACTTCGGAAGGATTTACTGGTGGTTTCTCTTTGAAATCAGCCGGATCATTTGGCTCACCAAATGTAGGCAAGCGTAAGGTAATTTGGTTTACCTGAGGAGTATTATTATAAACCTCTCGACGTCCCTCCATATGCACTACTTTACCTGCGGTAAATTCTTCGACATTATAAGGCTGAGCATCCCATAGGTTGCCTGAAATCTCACCAGTATCATCCTGGAATGTAAAGGCAATGTAATCCTTTCCCGCTCTTGTCTTACGTACCTCTGCACGCTTAATCAGATAAAAACCTTCAAAATACTCGTCTTTTTTCATTTGATTAATCTTCATGCTTGTCCTCGTTTTCTAATCGTGGTAAATCCAACAAACTTTGTGTCGCACTGTCTTGATAGGTTTCAATTGTATCAAGAGCTCTAACAATTGCCCTACTCCTTGTGTTGAGAAGACTATCGACGGTTTTACTTGCTGTATTCAATTGTTTCTGAGCTTTAGTTAACATATCTCCAAACCTGCCAAACTCTAGTTTGACGTTGCCTAAAATCTTACTAATATCATCCGCATTCTTTTGAATATTCAAAGTTCTAAATCCTACAGACAATGAATTCAAGAGTGCTGATAAGGTTGACGGCCCTGCGATAACAATATTCTCCTCGCGACGAAGGGCGTCAAAGAAGGCTGGTTGGCGTACTACCTCAGCATAAAGTCCTTCTGTCGGCAAAAATAATATGCCAAAATTTGTGGTTTCAGGTGGGTTAAGATACTTCTTGTTAATATCCTTTGCAAATCGCTTAATACTAGTCAGAAGTGACTTACGGTGATTCTCAATCTCCTCTTTATTACCAGACTCATAAGCATCTTCCAGACGATAGTAATCTTCCAAAGGAAACTTAGAATCAATGGGAAGGTAGATATATTCATCTTTATGGTTTCCTGGCATTTTGATTGCATATTCAACTCGTTCACTTGAACCTGATACCGTAGGAAATTCTCGCTCGTACTGATTAACAGTCAATATGTCTTCAATAATTTGCCCTAATTGAAGCTCTCCCAAAATACCTCGTGTTTTTGTATTTGAAAGGACCTTGTTAAGACTTCCAACATCCTTGGCTACATTTTTCATTTCCCCCAAGCCCTGGTTAACCGACTCTAATTGTCTTGAAACCGTCTCAAAAGAGGCTTGTAAACGTGTTTGTAAGGTTTGCTCAAGTTTCTCTTCAACTGTCTGACGCATTTGTTCCAAACGTTTCTCATTGGAATCCTGCATATCTTTAACAGCTTTGGTTAAGCTTTGGTTTATTTGCTCAAGGCGTTGGTCGGAACGGTCTCGATTATCAGACAAATTTTGATGTAAAACCTCTCGGATATCTGTCAACTGTTGATATAGTTCCATCTGCAATTGGTTCAATTGCTTTGTCGTTTCCAGTTGATTTGTCTTAGCAAAAGATTCCAATTGAAACGAAACTTGATCTGAAAGATTATCTGCATTTTCTTCCAAACTCTTATTAATCTGTTCTTTTAACTCCATATTCTTCAAGAAAAGAGCAATAAGAATCCCCAAGCTTAATAAAGTTAAAAGTGTAAGTAGATAGATCATACTAACTCCTATCTTTAGTCTGGATGACAATCACATATCCATTTGGCACAAGCACTTGAATCGGACCATCAACGAATTCATTGCTAGAATAGATTTTCTTCTGGAAATAATTCATACTAGTTAATTCGTATTTTGCTCCCAAAATCGTCAGTTCTCCATCTCCTTCATGTAAAAAAGAAACATATGTCATTCCGGGTTCTGGTAAAACTTTATGACTTCCTTCTGGATAATAAGTAATCTTATTTTGCTTATCTCGCAAACAGATACGCCTCATAAAAGGAGCTAATTCAGGATCGCTGACCAAAAATATATTTGATAACATATGATCAATTCTGCCACCAAAAGCACCAAAAATAGTTACTTCCGCCTCAGGATATAGCTGAAATATAATTTTTAGGGCTAACTCTGTATCCGTATCATCCTTTTCAGCTGGAGCAATCATACAATCTTTGGCAGCTGATTGAATCATCTCTAACTCTGACCGAGATACTGAATCAAAGTCTCCGACAGCCAAATCAAGAGGTAAACCTAACTCCAACAAACGTAAGCACGCACGATCCACCCCAACAAAATAATCAAAATCGGTAGCGAACCACTCTAGCTCACCACCGACAAATAAAGCTATTTTAGGCATCGATAGCATCACGAAGCGTTTGAACTTGCGCTGTCAAATCAGGATTTTTGAAGAGGTAAGAGCCCGCTACAAAAACATTAGCCCCCGCCTTGGCACATGCTGCAATAGTGTTGTTATCTACACCACCATCAACTTCAATATCGAATGAATAGCCACCTTTTTCGCGAAGCTCCACAACACGCTCTACTTTAGACATCATTTCTGGAATGAACGCCTGACCACCAAAACCTGGATTTACAGTCATAATAAGTACTTGATCCACTAAATCCAGTACAGGAATAAGTGCCTCGACTGGGGTTCCAGGATTAATCACAACACCTGCTTTCATACCAGCAGCTTTGATTTTCTGGAGGGCACCATGGATATGTTTAGTGGCTTCAACATGAATAGTCATGATATCTGCACCAGCTTGTGCATAGGCATCCACATAACGTTCAGGATCAACAACCATAAGGTGGCAATCAAAAACCAACTTGCTATGTTTACGCATGCTAGCGACCACATCTGCTCCCCAACTGATATTAGGGACAAATTGACCATCCATAATATCAATGTGAACATATTCCGCACCTGATGCATCAATACGAGCTAGTTCTGAAGCAAAATTAGCATAATCAGCGGCTAGGATAGAAGGAGCAATTTTATATGACATGAGAGACCTACTTTCTTTTTACAGTTTTTTTATATGTTTCACGACGATTTTCAATTTCACTTAAAAATTGAAGGTAATTATCATAACGGACTTGCCAAATTTGGCCTGACTCAACCTCATCCTTAACAGCACAAGAAGGCTCATGGGTATGTGTACAAGAACGGAATTTACAGCCATGACTAGCTTGACGGATTTCCGGAAAAGCTTCACTCAAGTCCTCTGCATTATCCACTTCATAATCTAGCGAAGAGAATCCTGGTGTGTCAGCAATCTTCCCACCATGAACATCATAAAGACTTACAGCCCTTGTAGTATGACGTCCACGACCTAAACTGTCTGAAATCTCACCTGTTTCCAACTTCAACTCTGGGGCAATACGGTTCAACAAGGTTGATTTTCCAACACCTGTCTGTCCCATAAAGACTGTTATTTTAGCAGTCAAGAGCGGCAATAGTTCTTCCATACTGAAGATAAAATCAAAACCAATTTTTTGATACTGTTTTTGAATGGCTTTCATTTCTGAATCATCTTCAACCAAATCCATCTTAGAAATATAGATTACAGGTTTTATATTTTTATGCTCTAGTAAAACCAAAAAACGGTCCAAAAGATTACTATTGAAGTCCGGTTCCTTAGCAGACATAATAACCACAGCCTGATCTATATTGACAATGGGTGGACGCACTAAGCTATTGATTCGTTGATCAATTTTAAGGATATAGCCTTCTGAATTTTCCTCTGCTGAAAATTCGACAAAATCCCCAACGTAAGGTGTTTGTCCTTTTTTTCTAAAATTTCCTCGCGCACGCGTCTGGTATACAACACCATCATGCTCTACATAATAGAAACCTGCCAGTGCTTTGATAATTCTTCCTTGCAAGTGAACTCCTCAATCGTTTAATAGCCCTATTATACCACAAAACAACACGCTTTTCTGATCCAAAACAAACCACATTTCCATTTCCTTAAGCTCCTTGCATTTTTAGTAATTTGCAGTATAATAATCCTATCACTGCGGAGGTGGTGGAATGGCAGACACGCATGCTTCAGGCGCATGTGCTTTTTCAAGCGTGAGGGTTCAAATCCCTTTCTCCGCATAGCTAAAAATCCCACTGAAATTCAGTGGGATTTTTGAATTATAGACCTGATTCACTCAAAGCATCTGATAAGTGTGCAAAATCAGAAATAGATAGAGCCTCTCCACGAATAGAAGGTTTTATATCAGCAATTTCCAAAGCCTGCTCAAGTTTGGCTTTCACTTCTTCAGATTTACCAAAATGATTTGTTAAATTATTCCACAATGTCTTACGACGATGGACAAAGCTAGCCTTAGCCACTCGGAAAAGGAAATCCTCATCTTTAACTTCAACCAACGGTTGTTCACGGCGCGCCATCTTCAAAATTGCTGAGTCAACATTCGGGGCTGGTACAAAGACTGTACGAGGGACAACAAATGCCACTTTAGCGGTCATATAATACTGCACAGCAATTGATAGAGAACCATAAGGCTTGCTATTAGGCTCTGCAGAAATGCGGTCAGCAACCTCTTTTTGCATCATAACAACAAATTCTGCAAAAGGAATCTTACTCTCAATCAAATGCATCAGAATTGGCGTCGTAATATAGTATGGCAAGTTAGCTACAACCTTGATTGGTAGTTCTGGATTTTTAAACTCTTTGACACGTGTCTGTAAATCCGCCTTGAGAACATCTTCATTAATCACGTTAACATTTTCATGGTCACGTAATGTATCCTCTAAAATCGGAACCAACCGATCATCAATTTCAAAAGCCATAACTTCCGCAGCATTTTCAGCTAAGAATTCTGTTAATGCTCCGATACCAGGTCCAATTTCGATTACATTGACATTTTTGTCGATCTCTGCCGTATCAACAATTTTTTGTAAAATATTTGTATCCGTTAAGAAGTTCTGTCCAAAAGACTTCTTAAAGGTAAAGCCATGGCGTTCAAGGACAGCCTTGGTCACGCTATAATCTGCAATTCTCATTTATTCTCTTTTCTTATTATTTTCTCGATTTTTATATTTGGACACAAAACAGGTCCAAACCCTTAATTATCCCAACCTCAATAATAAGCTACTTAGTAGCGATTTGATGTTAAGATCACTGGTAATCTAGTAATTTGACATAGCCTCTTCTAGCTCCTCTAATGTGATTCCAAACAATTCCAAACGCTTTAAAAGCTGCTTCCCATTGCAATAACCAATACGGAGCACCTCGCCCAAATATTCTCGACGCTTTCGACTATCTGCTCCCATTAGTAGCCCTAACTTCATAAGATTTGATTTACTAATATCAAACTGATTATCATCATCGTAACTACCTAAAACTCCAGATAAGGCCTTTTGAAGATCCTCAAAACTCGCATGCTCAACACCCAATGAACGACCTTTAGTCTTAGATTTTGGTGTTGCTTCCCCACGGTTTAAAAAAGCATGCTTTGCTGTCGGAACAGCTTCCATAATGATTTTACGGATACGTTCACCATTATAGTCTGGATCAGTAAAAACAATCACTCCGCGTAAGTCATTAAGCTTATCGATACGCTCTAAGTCATCCTCATTAATAGCGGATCCTCTAGTCTCATAGGTATCCACCTCATAAAAACGTCTCAAATTTGCCGTATCATCCTTACCTTCTACGACGATGACTTCTTGAATCTTTATTCTATTCATCCAGACCAAAAATCCTCATCGCATTGTCATAAGTAGCCCTAGCCACTTCTTCACTCGTTAAACCACGAAACTCAGCAATCTTGTCTACTACGTAACGTGTATAGCCTGTACGATTCTCACGACCACGTTTGGGAACAGGTGCCAAATACGGTGCATCCGTTTCAACCAGAATCTTACCTAAAGGTAACTTCTGAGCAGCTTCTTGGACATCCAAAGCCTTCTTAAAAGTTACAACACCTGAAAATGAAATCATCATTCCAAGATCAACAAATTTTTGAGCCATTTCTAGGGATCCTGAGTATGAGTGCATAATCCCCCCACGAGGACCAACACCAACTTCTTTAATAACAGCGTAAGTATCCTCAAGTGCATCACGTGTATGGACAACAAAAGGTAAATTGTGTTCCTTTGACAAAAATATTTGACGCTTAAAGACATCAATCTGAGTTTCTTTAGGATCCTCCATCCAATAATAATCCAAACCGATTTCCCCAAGTGCCACTACTTTCGGATTATCTAATTGTGATACAATCATATCCTCAATTTCCTGAGAATAGGACCCCGCTTCCGTAGGATGCCATCCAATCGTACTATATAATTGATCATATCTCTCTGATAGTGCTAAAGATTTATTTATTGTTGGTTTATCAAAACCAACAATATTCATTTTAACAACACCTAGTTCAGCTGCAAAATCTATTTCTTCTTGTTCTTTTCCTGCAAAATTATCCACATTAAGATGGGTATGCGTATCAAAAATTTCAATCATAGCTCTATTATAACAAAAACGAGCGAGCATAGCTCACTCACCTTTTCATTTTATTAAACAAAGAGTCGCATATATTCTCTCTTTGTACAACGATTCATTACAATATCCTGTCTATTCGCTTGACGAAGAATAGTCTCAGCCTCCTCATTCTCAAGACCAATTTGACTCCAAAAAACTGTTGCATCCGTTTCAAGAAAATCATAGGCAACATCTGGTAAAAGCTCACTTCGTCTAAATACATCAACAATATCAATCGAAAATGGGATATCTTTAAGATGAGCATAAACATGCTCTCCTAAAAGCTCCTGACCTTCTAGTTTGGGATTTACTGGTATAATACGATAACCAGCAGCTTGTAGAAAATGAGCAACCTGATAAGATGCTGCCTCCTTGCGATGAGATAAACCAACAATTGCAATCGTCTTTGCAGATTTTAAATAAGATTCTATAAACTCATCACTAGGATTTTGAAATGAATAAGACATATGATTCTCCTCGTCGTTTGAATAAACTAAAAATAAAAATCCCCAAACGGGACTGTGACGATTAGTTAGCTAAGCTCGGCAACGATAGCTTTAATTTGTTCTTTTGTATGTACACCTGCTACTTGCTTAACAACCTCACCATCTTTTTTGAAGAGTAAAGTGGGAATAGACATAATTCCAAACTTCTGAGCTGTTTCTGGGTTCTCATCAACATCAATTTTAACAATCTTAAGTTCATCTTCTGAAATCTCTTCAGAAAGTTGCTCAAGAATTGGTGCTTGCATCAAGCAAGGCCCACACCAAGTCGCCCAAAAATCAATCAAAACGAGGCCTTCAGCTGTTTCTTGTTCAAATGAAGCATCTGTTACTACTTGTGTCATTTAATCATCCTCCTAGACATTATAAAACTTTTGTAGACCTATTCTATATGATTCTAAAGGCTATTGCAAGAATTTGACACATACATAAAAAATTCTTATCAAATATTAGTCATTACCTATCATAGACATCACTTGCCCACAGCCAGTCTTGGGAGTATAATAATAAAAAACTATAAAAATAGAAATGAGTAAATATGGATAAAGATGCAATGATTACCTATCTCATAGGTGAACTCAAAAAAGAAAATCTAGAATTACATGATTTGATTATCCCAGAAGAACTCGAGGAAAAACAAAAACTTCTCAGAGCACTCTTTAATACACGTAAACCAATGGCAGCATCAACACAATTCTTAACAATCCAAGACCTTTACCTACAAGTTAGAAAAGGGGAAAGAGGATTTGTACAACTCAGTTCGCTCCAGCCCATTCCACAAGATGATCGAATCTACCTCTGGAAAGGTGATATTACAAGACTCGAAGTAGATGCAATCGTAAATGCAGCTAATAAAACCTTACTAGGATGTATGAAACCACTTCATGATTGTGTAGATAACGCTATTCATACATACGCAGGTGTTCAGTTACGCCAAGCTTGTTTCGAACTCATCTTAGAACAAGGATATGAAGAACCCGTTGGCATGGCTAAAATCACCCCAGCTTACAATCTTCCTTCTGCCTTTGTCATTCATACAGTAGGTCCAAAAATAGTAGACCAACCGACACAAATTGATGAAGATCTTTTAGCAAAAAGTTATCTTTCAGTATTAGCACTAGCTGAGAAAAATAACATTGAATCAATTGCTATACCATGTCTATCAACTGGAGATTTCAATTTTCCAAAACAAGAAGCTGCCAAAATCGCCATTCAAACAGTCAAAACCTTTATTGACGAATCAAGTATAATAAAAAAAGTAATATTTAACGTATTTGATGATGAAAATTTAGCTATTTATCAAAAACTCCTTGCCGAATAAAAGAAGAAAATCGATTTGATTTTCTTCTTTTTTATTACATAACTGAATGCTCTTTTAAAAGATTAAAAAATGACGAGTAATCTCTTTTAAGATTGACAAAACCACCGTCCTTAGACAAGAAACTATGTTCAGAAACAGCTGTACAAACAAGGATTCCGTTTTGATTTACCATATTGTATACAAAAGTAAGTTTAGCAGATTTAACTCTTTTAACATTAATCTCGATAGAAATTACATCTGCAAAAGTAGAAGTAGCTTTATAGTCACAGGAAATTGAAGTAACAGGAGAGATAATTCCCTCCTCTTCAATTTTTTCATAAGGCCAACCTATCTCTCTTAGAAAAAAAGTTCTCGCCTCTTCCATCCATCGAACATAATTAGAATGATGAGTAATACCCATTCGATCTGTTTCATAATACTGGACCTCGTGTTTACAAATAAACATAAGAACCTCCAAAAAGACTAAGAAATAAAATCTAAAATATCATCCTCAGAAAGAGAAGAGTCACATACAACCTTAGCAGCACCATTTTCTGAAACAAAGAGAGCAGGAACTGTAGCAATACCATATCTTTTACGTAAAGCTTGAATATCTTCTAATTCTTCACTATTTTCGCTATTAATATAGAAAATAGTAAGATTTGAATTACGTGCCACATTTGATAATTTAGGTTCAAAAAGTTGACAATATGGACAAGAAGGACGTCCAATAAATAAAATAAATTTTTCAGCTGTATCAATATTCTCCTTAGCCGAAGAAACAGAAATAGGTGTAAAAGCAGATGCAAAATTTGACATAGAATACCTCTCAATTTAAAATATAGTATTATCATATCTGAAATTTAAACTTTTAACAAGTAAATAACTTAACAAAAAAAAGCTAGACCTGCGTCTAGCAATAAGAATTATACTCCGCCAGTAGGACTCGAACCTACGACATCATGATTAACAGTCATGCGCTACTACCAACTGAGCTATGGCGGATA
>NZ_JACLQV010000008.1:0-96929 GCF_016648915.1 Streptococcus sp. 3.1
GGCTCAATTGATATTTAATGACAGAAATAAATATTTTAGGAAAGATCCATAGTTCAAATGAAAACTAATCACCTATGTTGTTTTCATTAAGAAATTAAGAGATGTTATAGCCATTTCCTAATCAAACATAATTAGATTGTATTTATTATAGATAGAAAACTGGACATATTTAACCACTTATCAAGCGGTCTTGATTCCACTTTTGAAATAGTAAAAAATGAAAAAATACTATTATGATAGAAATAACAAATATAATCATAAGTGGAGTGATATCTATTTTTTGTTGGTTGAATAGTGTATCTGATACTCTCAAAAACCATGCCCATGGGATTAGAAACCATACCTTATCACCGAGACTCGTTTCACAAAACGCAGCAATAATGACTCCCATCATTGAAATACCTAGTGCCACACCTGTGCTAAATAAATAACTAATAATCTGATTAAGCATATATGCTATATAGGCCAAAATGATATAAAATAAACTAATCAAAATAAGTAATCTTAGAGATACAACTATACCAATAGTTTTCAACAAAAAGATAAATATAGTAATTGAAACTATTAAAACTATACAATAACATAACCACAAAAATACCAATTCAGCAAAAAATGGCTTATAATTCGATTGTGAATACCCCAACAAATATTTAAATTTCCCAGATGATTCCTCCAAATTTTTTAGTTGAATATTCACAATACTAGAAGCAAAAGGAAGAAGTACTCCTACTATTTGAAAGTAAGAAAATAATACCGTCCTGCTTTGTAACCCTCCACGTTGATTCCAATATAGGAACAAAAGTAGTGGAAATAATAATGCGGCTAAAATGTGTACTAGCAAATAAGAAGTGTTTTTTATTTTTAAAAAACTAGAGCATATATATAATTTCATGACTATTTCACCTGTCTTTTGAAAGAGATAGCAGATAGTTCGACCAATAAAATGAAAAAAGTAATCCCTAAGAAAAATGAAACGAAAATCAGTGAATAATCAGGAATATATTCAGATCCAATAGGTATACCATTTATTCTCATTTTTGTCATTGGTTCAAGCAGCTTCAATGACCAATCATAAGGAAACAAATACCATGTATCTAAGAGAGAAAAACTTGTACCAATAATTAGTGGTGATATTGTATTAATAATCATAGCAAAATACAAATTAGTTTTTCTTGATAGCCATAAAATAAATGGAATTTGCCATAATGTTGTCAACCAAATCAATAAAATAGTTAATAGCATCCTACATATACTAATAAGACTTGGTGTGGGTAAAATTAAACCCATTAAGATAAGTATTAGGCTTAAAATCACACTAATTATTAAGTTTAAAAAAGCTACCAATATGATTCTTGCGTATTCTACCTTTTTTAAATTAACATTCCTTGATAAATAAACAGAATACTTATTTGAATCTAATTCCAACTTATTTAACAAAGCTGAATTTACAGCTATAATTACATTAATCCAAATAACCCCCCACTGATTCACGGTAGTTTCTGCAGTTAGACTTAATACTTCCTTACCACCCAATGATGAAAACAATAAAGAAAGAATAACACAAATGAAAGGGAAAATAAAAATTAACTTAAAAATACTCGTATTCTTTATTTTAATTAAATTTGATAAAAAAACTTGTTTCATAATCTCCTCCCTTTTTCATATATAATTTGATTATTAAATAACTCCTCAAGATTCTCAGAACCATCATATTCCTTCTCCAGTACAATCTTTCCTTCATAAATAAAACCAATAAAATCAGCTAGATGTTCGACCTCTGAAAGAATATGACTTGAAATCATGACTGTCATCCCATCTGATTTAAATGACTCTATAATTTCCCTTAATTCTTGAATTCCAATAGGATCCAAGCCGTTGGTAGGCTCGTCCAATATAAGTAATTTAGGTGAATTTATTAAAGCGATAGCTATTCCTAACCTTTGCTTCATCCCTAGAGAAAATTGCTTTACTGGTCTCCTATCAATGTTTCCTAAACCTACTTTATTTAATAGCGGAAGTATTGTACTATTTGAAATACCAAGCATTGTTGTAACTACTTTCATATTATCGTATGCGCTCAAATTCTTGTAAAGTGGTGGTTCTTCAATAATACTTCCAATTTTCTGCAAATCTCGACGTGACCATTCTCTACCTTCAAAAGTGATAGAACCACTGGTTTTATTAATTAAACCAGTCAAAATTTTCATAATAGTTGATTTTCCAGCACCATTTGGACCTATTAAAGCATATACTTTTCCCTTAGGAATATTCATATTGACATTATCTAGTACCGTTCTCTTACCATAAGATTTTCTTAAGTTTTGTATTTTTAACATATTGATTACTCCTATTCTATATACTGTTGGGCATTTAGATATTTCCTCTCTTATTTATATGTCCGATATATTTACGATGTCATTATTTCATCTTAAGTTCAGAATCTGTTCAGAAAAAAAGCATTTGGACAGAAAATTTCTTACAATTTTCTGTCCAAATGCTTTAAATTATATCTATTTCTTCTTAATGGATAAAATTGCACTTGCTCCCCCTCTTGCTGGGTTTACCAACTGAAGGTGCCCTCCATGCTTAATAGCAACACCATTAACAAAAGCTAATCCAATTCCGTAATGCTTATTTCCTCTACTATTATCTTCTGTGTAAAACAATTTAGTGCCATTTTTCAAAGTACTATCATTAAACTGGGGACCATTGTTCCATACTTCAAAATAAATGAGAGTTCCCGATTCAGATAATATGAGCTCTATTTTCTTATTTGAAGAGGGTGTAAATCTAATTGCATTAACTAGAAGATTGGATATTGCCCGTATCAAATTTTCTTCTTCTCCATAAAAAGAACTGCTTACAAGGTAATTCCCAATAGAAAATTCAACATCGTTTATATTCAAAAGATCATCAACCTCAAAATGTAACTCACTTAGCAGTTCTTCAACAACTATCAACTTTGCTCCTCTATCTTCTGAAAGCATCCGAGTATAGGAAATCAATGAGTCGAAATAGCTCTCAAAAACAGAAATACTATTATCCATTGAAAGAACATAACTTTGTTGACTAGTTGTTAAGGACGTTAATTCTAATAACTCAAGGTTCCCTTTTAAAACAGTTAAAGGTGTCTTTATATCATGAGAGAGAGCAGATATTTGAAATGATAAATCTTGTTTCTCTAATTTTTCTCGATCAATCAAATTTTTCAAACCATCTCCCTTTGTATATAGGGTTGCCAGGATATCATCAAATTCCGTTATTTTAGAAAAGTTTTCTTGTTTAGATAATCTTTCTATCCCCATTTTATTTGCTATTTTCTTTATTTCTTTAAAATTCGAAGAAATTTCTTTCACAAACCTTGTTGAAGCAACCACAATACTAGTTATTATTCCTAACCCTAGAAAATAAAAAGTCAACATATTATATGGAACATCCCTAAACTTAGGATTAGAAAATTCTGGCATCTCATTATATCTGATAACAATACTATAATCACCATTGTTATAAAAGTCATAATGCACTGTATCCAAAATTAAGTTATCTTTTTCTTCTACAACTTTTCTGAATAAAGAAAATTCTTTAGGTATGTATTTCCCCTTAATGATTTTATTTACCTTATTATCTAAAATAACATAATCTAATCCCAAAGATTCCGCATAGTTTGTCAGTTGTTTTATTGTTTTTTTATCTTCAAAATGATATTCCTCTCCAATATTATGGGACGTCACTATATTTAGCCTTAAGAAAGAAAATGAAATTATATAGATTATTAGAATTGTAATAAAAAAACCAGCACAAACTTCAAAAACTACTAACCAAACTCTTTTTTTTATTGAATATTTTTTAGACATCCCACTTATAACCAATTCCACGTACTGTTTTTATTGGATTAATTCCAAAGCTTGCAAATTTCATTCTAATTTGATAAATATACTCTGAAATGGAGTGAAATAATGCTGACGCCTCCTCGTCATAGACCTGTTCATATATCTCTTCTTTTGTAAATACTTTATGGGGATAACGAGATAATAATTCCAAAATATCATATTCCCTAGAAGTTAAAGTTAAAGGGATCTTATCGATGTATAGCATACGTTCCTCTAGATAAATTTCTAGAGGAGGAAAGCTCCTTTTATCTTTTTCAATCTTTAACCTTGCTCTTTCTTCTCTCTTCAAATGAGAATTAACCTTAGCTATAAATTGTTTCAAACTAAACGGTTTAACAATAAAATCATCTCCTCCTACGGTTAAAGCTTGGATAATTTCATCGTCATGAGATAAGGCACTAACAAAAATAATTGGAGAGCATACCTCTTCACGAATTTTATAACAAAATTCTATTCCATTTATATTAGGCATCAGAATATCTAATAGAATTAAATCATACCCCTTAAATTTATCAAAAACTATTGGTACTTGTATTTCTTGTAAAGTTGTGACTTGATAATTCTCAATCTCTAAAGCTGTCTTTATAAGTTTTAGAATTTCTTCGTCATCATCAATGGCTAAAATCTTATTCATCATTACTCCTATAATACTATAAGTAACACACAAATTAGTGAGTAACAGCAAAAATTCGATATAAAAGATAAAAACGATTTTCTTTTATATTGTACCATAATTACTTTTTTAATACCTTATTTTTAGAATTTTCAATTAAATATTTCTCAATACCGTTATCAAATTTCTATTATAATATTGGTAAAGTTATAATGTCATGAATCTAATGGCTTTTTCTGATTGTCACATAAATCATCAATAATATATGACCAACCACTTTATCATCATACTTTCAAATAACTATCCAAGAAGGCACATATCTTGTATATAAGAGGACTCTACTATTTAATTAGTGAGCATTTTTACGATACCAAATTTCTCTCAGTTCCAATTAAACAAGTACAATGTTTTAGAATATAATTACTGACTGGAATTAATGAAGGTGCTGTCAAATATTCCCAAGGTTATGCAAGCCCTGTTTTGATGCTATCAATAATTATGTGTAAAAACTCAAGCAGATTAAACTGTACCCCAAAAGTTAGACAGAAAAAATTAATTTTTGAGGGTGTTTTTTATGATGAAAATATCCTATCAACAGTTCAATCAATCATAACTATCCCCATCTTTCATGTAAATATAAGGGTCTATGGTACAATGATAGTGATATACAAGGAGGTATGCCATGACTCTTGATGTAAATGAAGAAGAATTAACAATTTTAGGAATTTCTTTTGATAATTATTCAGATTTTGATGCCGTTTGGTATGCTATTGGATCTTCAATGATTGAAAATTATGAGCCTACTGTTCAGGATGTAATTGATTTAAAAACTTATGTCACCAATAGACGAAAGGAATTGAACATTGGTTAAGAATCAATATGAAGGATATAAGTACATTGACCCTAATAACCAATATACCTATCCAGATTCTACGGTCTTAGTCAATAAACAAAATATTACAAATATCGAAGAAGCTTACCGAAATGAACACTTATTCGTTACTAGAAGGCTTGCAGACTTGCGTTTAGAGCCCATTCAAGTTTATTCCATGAGCGATATTCTAGCCATTCACAACTATTTATTTCAAGATGTTTACGCTTGGGCTGGATAATATCGTAAGGTAAATATCTCTAAAAGCGGTAATCCTTTTATGCCAATACAGTCATTTAATACAGCTGAAACTCATATGATGATTCATTCCTATCATCAAACTGCCAACTCCAAAGATGAAATCATTATGCATTTAACAGGAATTCTTGATAATCTTAATTATTTTCATCCCTTTCGAGAGGGTAATGGACGAACTCAACGAGAGGTTATTCGTGCTTTAGCTCTATCAAAAGGTTACTCTGCACAGATACGAGTGGAACAAGACGATGAAGTTTATAATCTCTATATGGACGGGACAGTCCATGAAGACTTAGAAAAGTTAAAAGAATTATTGATCAGAATACTGAGTAAATTGTGAGTTACTTTACTATCTTTCAGTACTACCTTGCCTCTCAAATTAATTCTATATGAACATATGTAATATATTTCTGCCTGAGTTTATAAATCAGGGCCACCCTTTCTCATATAGGGCTAAAGTAAAGACAAACATTCTTTTGATGTTTGTTTTTTTGGCTCTTTTCTACCAAAAAACACCACCCTCAAAAGAGAGTGATGTTACAACTCTTAAGCAATGTCCACATAGCGTCTTGCACCACTATAGGTTACATAAGACAACCAAGTATGGCCATCAGCTGTTAGGACCTTGTCATAGCGAACGGACATGCCTTTATCATAGTAGGCTAACTCTGGGCTAGCAACACTTGGTTGTGCCTTGATAGAGCTAGGTTTGGTAAAGGTATAGGTGCCAGTTGCTGCTAGGCTTGGGCTTTTTGGTTGAGCAACTGCTGTTGCCTTACCATCAATAGCAATGTAACGACGGTTGCCTCCATGGCTAACATAAGAGAGCCATGTACGACCATCTGCAGTCACCAATCTGTCATAGTTAACGGACATACCAGCATCATAGTAGGCCAACTCTGGACTTGCAACACTTGGTTCTGCTTTAATGCTAGAGCGTTCCTTGAAAGTATAGGTACCAGAAGATGGTGTACTTGGTTGAACTGGTTGTTCTACTGGTTTAGTCACACTTGTTGGTGCGATAGCCACATAGAAACGATGTCCTGAATAGCTGAGATAAGAAAGCCATGTATAGCCATCATTATTGACAACCTTGTCATAGTTGACTGACATACCAGCATCGTAGTAGCTAACATCTGGGTTGGCTACCAAAGGTTGAGTCTTAATGCCAGAACGAGCAGTAAAGGTGTATGAACCTGAAGCTGTAAGGTTGTGGCGGGTTGCATTTTGAACTGGAACAGTTGTGCTAGTGCCTCCGATACCTACCATCTTACCATCTTGGACATAATAGAGATGGACAATGTATTCGCCTGCTTCAGCCTTATGGTCACTAACATTGATACGAACCTTGTAGCTACCATCACTTTGTCTGTTAGCTTGGTGCCATACAAGATCGTCTTGGCCGTCTTTAGCTGTCCATACTGGAACACTTACGCTTTGGATAGCCTTGTCACCACCAGAAACATTAGTGATATGAACGTCAAAACCAAGGTTAGAGAGATTTTCAATATTGATAGTACCGCTTGGTTTGCTTTCTTGTTGAGCAAGTTTAGACACGGCTACATAACGGCGGTTGCCATTGTAGCTGAGGTAAGAAAGCCATTGGTAACCATCACCACTGACAATCTTGTCGTAGTTGACTGACATGCCAGCATCGTAGTAGGCCAACTCTGGACTTGCCACACGAGGTTCTGCCTTAATGCCAGTACGAGCGGTAAAGGTGTATGAACCTGAAGCTGGAAGATTGTGGCGAGTTGCATTTTGAACTGGAACAGTTGTGCTAGTGCCTCCGATACCTACCATCTTACCATCTTGGACATAATAGAGATGGACAATGTATTCGCCTGCTTCAGCCTTATGGTCACTAACATTGATACGAACCTTGTAGCTACCATCACTTTGTCTGTTAGCTTGGTGCCATACAAGATCGTCTTGGCCGTCTTTAGCTGTCCATACTGGAACACTTACGCTTTGGATAGCCTTGTCACCACCAGAAACATTAGTGATATGAACGTCAAAACCAAGGTTAGAGAGATTTTCAATATTGATAGTACCGCTTGGTTTGCTTTCTTGTTGAGCAAGTTTAGCCACGGCTACATAACGGCGGTTGCCATTGTAGCTGAGGTAAGAAAGCCATTCATAACCATCACCACTGACAATCTTGTCATAGTTGACTGACATGCCTGCATCGTAGTAAGCCAACTCTGGACTTGCCACACGAGGTTCTGCCTTAATGCCAGTGCGTTCTTTGAAGGTGTAAGTTCCTGAGTCAGGAAGGCTATAGCTAGTTGTTGTATGAGTTTCTTCAACCTTGGCAGGAACTGTGTAAGTTGTGCCACCCACACCAACTAATTTACCATTAGTTTCAACATAGTAAAGATGAACATTATAGAGGCCACGTTCATTCTTGTGGTCAGTTAGACTGACGTTAACCTTGTAGTTACCATTGTTAAGACGAGTCGCATTGTACCAGATAATGTCATCTTGACCATTCTTTTCAGACCAGATTGGAACAGACACTCCGAGGACACCGTTTTGATCTGATACATTACTGATAACCACGCTAAAGTCACCATTGTTATGACTTTCAATAGAAATGTCGCCTCTTGGTTTAGCTACAGCCTCTGCAACAGCACCTAGGTCGACATAACGACGAGTACCACTGTACGAAGTGTAAGAAATCCAACGGTGGTTGTCCGCAAGCAAAGATCTATCGTAGTTGACTGACATGCCTGGATCAAAATTGAACTCAGTCTTGGCAGTCAAGCTAGGTTGGTTCTTCACATCTGCAGGTTTAGTGAAGTAATAAGTACCACGTTCAGGGATGGTTTCATCTCTAGTCGCTTCAGTGTTGCTACTAGTATTTTCAGCCTTCAATGCTGCGATATCAGCGTAGTAGCGTTCATAGTCATAACCAATATAAGAAATCCATTGATGATTGTCTCTCTTCAAGACCTTATCATAGATAACATGGTCGCCTGCACTAAAGACAAATGTAGGTTTGATATCCATGACTGGAGCTGTACGAATTTCAGTTGTGCGACGGAAATAATAGGTACCGTTTGATGGGATATCAAGAGAACCATCAGCAGTCACAGGACCATCTACACCTGGCTGACTAGCATTAGTTAAGACAGTACGAAGACTAGTATCGACAGCTTCACGGTCAGTAACTCTAGCTTCTGCTACTTCTGAAGTTGCTGAACGGTTAATCTCACTAACTACTTCAGAGCTAGCTACTGATGACACTTCATAACGTGGACTAGCCACCTCTGAGCTCGCAACAGAAGCGACAGCAGATGCAGATTGAGCAACCTCTGCTGGTACTTCCAAAGAAGCAGCCTCGCTGACCACTACACTACTAGCTTCAGAGGAAGCAACTTCACTGCTGGCAAGCTTAGGTCTTGGCGCTTCAGATCTTGAAGCTGGTTCATTGAGAACCTCGGTAACAGCTTCTGAAGTTGCTTGGTCAATTTGGGGTGCTTCAGAATTATTTACAGTAACTTCATAGTCCGTGATAGAACCTGTGCTATTGGCTTGTTCCTGAGCCAAAGCATGCCCACCAAGCATCAAGCTCGCACCAATCAAGACTGATGCAGCTCCAAAAGAATATTTACGAATTGAGTAACGTTGACGTTCCTTAAAAACATATGCCTTTCTCATTTTGATCACTCTCACTTTCTAGGCTGTTTCATAAAATAATGGAACCGTTTTTACGCCTATAGTATACTTCTTTTAAAAATATTTTACAAGTATTTCATTAATATTACTAAACTTTATTTTGTAGAAAATTGATCGATAATTTTTTCGATAACTATTACCTATTATAATGAAGAAAAGTCCTTAGATATATCTAAGGACTTTTCAAACATCTAATTTCTTGACACATTAAGCAAATCTGAACAGATTAATCAATTTATTCTGAGTTAAATTGACTATAGATATCATTCTAGTCTAAGTCTGATTCATCATAGATGTATTCCTCTAAATGTTCAGTCACTGTAATCTCATCACAGGAGCTAACATTTTGAAAATCCTTAATGTAAACAATTTTATATTGATTTGGTAGAAGTAATGGAAAGGCAAATGGCTTACCATTCTTACACACGCGAAACATCTGAAAGTTATCTGTTACATTACTAATAAAGACAAACGGAAACAAATGAGGACTGGGAGAATTCAAATAGTGATAGGTACCCTTTAAGGTGCCACTAGTACTTCTCACTTCTCCATGTTCTTTTTGAGACATTTTTAAAGTGTGCTCCTTCTACTACTTGTGATTTCCTTTTCTTAAGTACTGAGGGACAATACCATCAATCTACTTTATTGTAAACATGCATCCGACCATATATCGCATCAGAACCAAAACGAATCTGTCCGTTACTATCAAAGAAAATTGGGTCACTGGTTGGTCCATCATTATGAGCAAAACCTGCTACATAACCGCCATCTTGAGCAAAACCATTAAAGAGCTGACTACTTGTATCACTATAACCACTTTCAGCGCCAACACGAGTTACACTACCGGATGGGGATACTGTAATTGTATCTCCTAAGTCATTTTGATAGGTACCAGCAACACTAGAGAAATCACCATTAGCCATTGCCGTAGCATCAACTACTGTGGTAGCTGGTGTTTGTTCCGCTGAAGCAGCTGGTTGTTCTGTAGGAGTTCCTTGATTTACTCCAGCTGTTTCTTCATTAGGATTTGTTGGGGCAACTTCTTGTTGAGCAGATCCAGCAACATTTCCGGCTGATGGTTGTGAAGCCTTTTCTCCAGAGGTTTCTTTTGAGACTTCTTCTGAACTAGAAGATTTTGTCTTTTTCTCAGACTTCTTCGCTTTTTCTTTTGAGGATGGTTTTGTCGATTTCACTTTCTGACTAACCTTACTAGAGCTCGATGTTAATGTGGCTTCCTTCTTGTTATTACCACATGCACCAAGTAATAGAACGGAAGTTAAAGCGAGTGCGGTTAAAGTTGTGAAACGTTTTGTAGTAGGCTTCATAATAATTCTCCTTAATTAATAGCAATATAACGGCGATTTCCACTATAACTGAGATAAGAAATCCAAGTGTGTCCCTCATTAGTCAATACTCTATCATAATTAACCGTATTACCAGCGTCATAATAAGCTAATTCAGGGCTTGACATACTAGGTTCTGACTTTATACTGACTCGTTGTGTGAAACGATAAACACCACTTGATGGGATAGTATAGGTATCCTGATTCTTTTGCACATTAACAGTAGTCCCACCAACACCAACAAGTTTACCGCTATTTTCAACATAATACAAGTGAACATTATAAACTCCTGTTGAATTTTTATGATCACTTACGTTTACATGTTGACGATATGTTCCATCAGATTGACGAGTAGCAGTGTACCAAATAATATCATCTTGTCCATCAATTTCAGACCATGTTGGGAGCGATACTTTTTGAACTCCGTTAACGTCTGAAACATTGGAAACGATAATATCAAATGTTCCTGTCTCAGAATCATTATTTACAATTCTTATAGTACCCGTTGGACTACTAGTCACATTTACAATTTCACGAATAGGGATATAACGACGATTTCCAGCGTAAGATAGATAAGAAATCCACTCATGACCATCTGCAATCAATTTACGATCATAGTTTACACTTTGACCTGCGTCATAGTACGCAAGTTCTGGGCTTGACATTTTAGGTTCTGATTTTATACTAGCACGTCCTTTGAAATAATAGACACCACTTTCTGGAACTTCTTGGTCTACTGAAGGTGATGGGTGATTTGAAGAATCGTCCACCACTCTATTAATATCCTTAAAGTGAATAAATCCTGTTACAGTATTTTTATTAACTACCTGTCTATGATAAATATGATCATCATGCCAGTTATACTCTTCTAATTCAATGTAATCCCCCATGACATTAGATACCCATGCAACATGTTGATATTGATTATCATACCAAGCCACTGAACCCAATGCTGGAGTATTATCTACCCTGTAACCTTCACTACGTGCTCGATATCCCCATTTTCCTGCGTCACCATAAGCATAAGGAATTGTAAATCCATTTACTGTACTTAGGCGATAAGCTACAAATGATGTACATTCCCTAACATATTGTCCCCAATCATCTGCATCTACCCAAATTCTACCATTCTTGAATCTTTGAGGGTAGTCATCACCACGTGCGATTGAACCACCACCTGCTGAAAACAAAACAACATCTCCAGATGAAACATTATTAACATTTGTTGAATGAATGTACTTACCATCTTTTTTGGTGGCTCGAATCCGTGTTTCATCATTAACAATGGAGGTCTTTGGCTTGTCAATATTCGCAGCAGCATACCCAACTGTTTTCTTGCCTTCTGGGTTAGTAGGATCTACTTGTTCAATTGTATCAGCTTGTTTATCCTCAGCAACCACTTTGGGTGTCTCTTTTTCATCCTTTGTCTCTAACACAGGTGTAGTACTGTTTTCTGAGACTTTATTACTTGTGTCTAACTCGGAAATACTTAACTCAGATTTTTCGATTGTATCAGATTTTACTTCATCCCTCGTTTCATTTGGGCTTCCTAAAGGAACTTCTGGAGTATTAACTTGTACTACTTCTGTAGATTTTCCAATTTCTGTATTTGTAGAAGCCACTGCAGCATCTGATTTTTCTGTAACAAGACTTGATGGGGCGACAGCGCTCGCTTCTGTCACTTGATCGGCAGATACTGATACTCCCATAAAGAAAAATCCTATTAGAACAGATGCTACACCAATAGAATATTTTCGAATTGAAAAGCGGGCTAGTTTGTTATTTGAGTATTTCATAATAAATCTCCTTTGTGTATTTTAAATAAATTTTATGACAAGTGTAAATTCCTAAAATCCCCAAAGAAAATAATGCACTCAAATTTCTATTCTTCAATTCGCTTTATGAATATAATATACTGCATTTTAGAAAAAAAGAACAGGACACGTATGTCCTGCTCTATTCTTTCATGGCATCTCTCATTTTCTCTGACATGATGTCAGCTAAAGAGGTATCTCCTAATAATCTAGCCAAGATTATCCCTTCTTGATAAGCCTTTTTAGCCTCAAAAATATCATTCTTTACAACATATAGATACTGTCCCTCTAGCATTCTCAAAATTGGTTTTTTCTGATAATCTTGAGTTTCCTCCATAATGTGATGCAGTTGATTGAATGCTACTTCCGATAAATGAAACTTTTTTCGTTCATATTCAACTATTGGAACCATTAATAAGGCATCCCTAAGTAAAAATAGATACTCCGTGGGAATACTATCATAACTATTTATAAGATTCCTACAAATGGTATAAAAGGTCCCTTCACTAAACCCATCTGACCGCATACTATCACCATCTCCTAACGAGATTTGATATAGTTCTATAAGTAGTAGGTCATTGATAGTGTATACCCTTTTCTCACATAATGAAGGTAAACTCTTCTCCAATATGCTCATGCCAAATTTTTGGTGTGTCTTTGAAGTATATGAGTAAAGTTTTGACTGTAAAATATCAACGACCCTCTGTTCATCAACTGGCAAATCATCATAATAGATATCAATAATTTTACCCAGCTTTTCGTCTAGTTTCATTAGGTTATTTGGCTTATCTAGACTAGTCGCATGCATCAATTGATATTTGAGATTGAGGTATTCTACCGGCAACTTTGAGCCTATAGCTCTCTCTCCAAGCAATTCCGATAAAGATATATTCAGACGTCTTGCCAAGTGCTCTAAGGTCTCTAATTTAGGTTGAGACTTCCCTGTTTCTATACGTGTCAATTGCCGTACTGATAAAACCTCATCCCCTTCACAAAATTTTTCTTTAGTGAATCCTTGTGCTAATCTCAACTCTCTTAACCGATGACCAAAGTCTTGTCCAAACATCGCTAGCTCCCTTTTACTTGAAACTATTATAATTTTTATGATTTGTAATAGTATACCACCCAGTATTCACTATTTCAATTATGAAACGAAAATAATCATTACTTTCAATACCACTTACAAAGAAAAAAAGATAGGATTTTCATCCTATCTTTTCAAGTTACTTTTATTGTATCACATCTTAGAGCTGTTCTGCTACTGCTGAAAGAAGATCTTGGATACCATTGGCATCGCTACCACCGGCCATGGCCATATCTGGTTTACCACCACCACGACCTGATACGATTGGTGCGAGAACCTTGATAACATTACCTGCGTGAACATCTTTAGACTTGCTTGCTACAAGAACATTAACTTTTTCGCCAATGTGAGCTGCAAGGACAAGGACGTCAGAGTAGTCTGCTTGTTTCCATTGGTCCGCGAAGGTACGAAGGGCACCTGCATCAGAAACTTCTACTTGGCTAGCAATGTAACGAACACCGTTAGCTTCTTTAACATCTTTGAAGACGTCACCAGCTGCAGCTGCAGCTGCCTTTTCTTTAAGCGCAGCATTTTCTTTTTGAAGGGCATGCAATTGCTCTTGAAGGCTAGCAACCTTGTTAGGCACTTCTTTCAATTGTGGTGCTTTAAGTGTTGCTGCGATTGCTTTGAGGGCATCTTCTTCTTCACGGTAAGCAAGGTAAGCTTCACGTGATGTCACTGCCAAGATACGACGTGTTCCTGAACCGATACCTTCTTCTTTGACAATCTTGAACATACCGATTTCAGCAGTGTTGGCAACGTGCGTACCACCACAAAGCTCAACAGAGTAATCACCGATTGAAACGACACGAACATTCTTACCATATTTTTCACCAAAAAGGGCCATAGCTCCCATTGATTTAGCAGTGTCAATGTCTGTTTCAATAGTTGTTACTGGAGTGGCTTTCCAGATTTCTTCGTTGACTTGTTCTTCGATAGCACGCAATTCTTCTGGAGTTACAGCCTCAAAGTGAGTGAAGTCGAAACGCAAGAATTCTTGTTCATTAAGAGAACCAGCTTGAACAGCATGATCACCAACGATATTATGAAGGGCAGCATGCAAGAGGTGAGTCGCTGTGTGGTTCTTCATAACACGGTGACGACGTGTGTGGTCAATTTCAAGTTTGTAGTTAGCACCTACAACAAGTTCACCTTCAACCTCAACAGTGTGAAGGGCTTGTCCATTTGGTGCACGTTGAACATCAACCACACGCGCAACAACAGTACCAGCTGCATCTGAGATCGTACCGTGGTCTGCTACTTGTCCACCCATTTCAGCATAGAATGGTGTTTGTTCAAAGACAAGGAGTGCTTGACCAGAGTTAACACTATCATGACGAGCATCATCAGCAACGATAACGCTCAAACGGCTTTCAGCTGTTTCAGCTTCATACAAGAACTCAGATGGTTCAGTGATGTTGGCGAGGGTTTCATTTTGCATACCCATAGAACCACCTTTAACCACGCTAGCACGCGCACGTTCTTGTTGTTCTTTCATGGCAGCTTTAAAACCTTCATGGTCAATCTTGAAGCCTTCATCTTCAGCCAACTCTTCTGTCAATTCCACTGGGAATCCATAAGTATCGTAAAGTTTAAAGATGTCTTTACCTTCAAGCGTATCTTTACCAGATTTCTTAAGGTTAGCAAGAAGCTCGTCAAGCATGCTTGAACCTGCATCGATGGTACGTGCAAAGGTTTCTTCTTCACGTTTAACGATTTTTTCGATAAAGTCTTTCTTCTCAAGAACTTCTGGGTAATAGCTTTCCATGATTTGACCAACAGTTGGAACAAGTTTGTACAAGAAAGCATCAGAAATGCCGAGACGACGGCCGTGCATTACGGCACGACGGAGAAGACGACGAAGGACATAACCACGACCTTCATTACCTGGAAGGGCACCATCACCAATGGCAAATGCCAATGAACGGATGTGGTCAGCAATAACCTTGAAGCTCATTGTGTCACCATCTGGATCATAAGTTTTACCAGACATTTTTTCGATTTCACGAATGATAGGCATGAAGAGGTCTGTTTCAAAGTTTGTTTTAGCCCCTTGCATCACGGCTACAAGACGTTCAAGACCTGCGCCCGTATCAATGTTTTTATTAGGAAGTTCCTTGTATTCTGAACGTGGAACAGCTGGGTCTGCATTGAATTGTGACAAAACGATGTTCCAAATTTCAATGTAACGGTCGTTTTCAATATCTTCTTCAAGCAAACGGATACCAATATTGTCAGGGTCAAAGTCTTCGCCACGGTCAAAGAAGATTTCAGTATCTGGTCCTGAAGGTCCAGCACCGATTTCCCAGAAGTTATCTTCAATTGGAATCAAATGACTAGGTTCAACACCACAAGCAATCCAGCGGTTGTATGAATCTTTATCATCTGGATAGTAAGTCATGTAAAGTTTGTCTTTTGGAAAATCAAACCACTCTGGGCTTGTCAAAAGCTCATAACCCCATTCGATAGCTTCATCACGGAAGTAATCACCAACTGAGAAGTTACCAAGCATTTCAAACATAGTGTGGTGACGAGCTGTCTTACCAACGTTTTCGATATCGTTGGTACGGATAGCTTTTTGTGAGTTAGTGATACGTGGATTTTCAGGAATTACTGAGCCATCAAAGTATTTTTTCAAAGTGGCAACCCCTGAGTTAATCCAAAGAAGGGTTGGATCGTTAACTGGAACCAAGTTAGCTGATGGTTCAACAGCGTGACCTTTTGATTTCCAGAAATCAAGCCACATTTGACGAATTTGTGCTGAAGTAAGTTGTTTCATTGTTTCTCCTTAATCAATTGTTTCTTATTTTGAGCTATTCTCGAGCATTTCCACATAGTCAATAGCGACACATAGGGAAATGGCTAAATCGGCATAAGTATTTTCATAAACGGTAACAGTATAGGTCGATGTTAGATGGAAGAGTTCCTTTTGAATCCTAGCAACTACCTGATCTTGACTATTAAGCAGTTGAAAATCCAGGTCCCAAATATTCCCCTCTATTCGCAAGTCAAGATTATCGACATCATACTTATCACGAAGAAAGGTTAATTTTTTACGAATGTAAAAACTCGAACCATCCTGTAAATCCACCGTAAATTTGGGTAAGAGACTAATAGGCTCCTTGGTGATATGACTGATCTCACGACCATCCTCGCCAAAAATCGTAAAGGTCTTTGGAATCTTAAAAAAGGATCCTTCGACCTGGTAGGCAACTCTACCTTGATCATCCTTGATATCAAATCGTTCACCGCCCAATCGAAACTTCTGTTTGACAAAATAGGTTTTCATACGCCACCTCCAATAATGTCATACATTGCATTCAGAAAATACCCAAAGAATAAAAGACAAGACCACTAAACGAAGGGCGACGTGAACCGCGGTACCACCTTCATTCAATGAACTTGTCATTCTTATTTGTCTTTAATTGTAAACTTTGAGTAGCAAGTAATCAGATTCGTCCGTGGCTCGCAGCGACCGCCATTTTTCTGTATCAGAAGCAATGATTACCAATCTCAAAGGGAAGGCTAAAAATGTCATGATATTAGAACTTTCAGCCACTCTCCATTTTAACGTGTTTTAGGTCTTAGGTCAAGCTGATAATAGCATTATCAACTCTATCTTGTGATTTATTTGCTAGAGCTTGATGATGAACTTGATGAAGCCCCAGAACCAGTCACATACTGGTCAAGAATTGCGCTGAAGGCCTTGTCTACAACTTTAACATTGTATTTCTTAAGGACCTTAGCAATCACTGAGTTAGTGAAGTTAGTATCAGCTTTCTTACCATTGATGATAACCTTAGTCAAATCATCCTTATAGTTTTTCCAATCTGCATTTTTCTCAGCTTTTGAAACAGTTTTGACGATATAGTAAGTTGCAGCACCAGTTGAACTGTTTGAAACGGTCACTACGTCAGAAACGGCATTAGCATCTTGTTTGAAGGCTGCTGTCAAAACATCTGCTGGGAAGTCTTGAGAAGCTGAGTTAACTGTCTTAGAAGCCACTTCCAAGCTGTTATCTTTAGCAACTTGTGAGAAGTCTGCTCCTTCTGCTTTAGCTTCAGAGTCTACCTTATCTGCCACTGCTTTATCAGTAGTTGAAACTACTTGTACCTCTGTATTTGGTGTGTAGTTATCATAGGCGGCCTTGTAATTTGCTTCAGTCAAATCTTTTTGTGCGGCTTGGTTAACAGCATACTCAACCAATTTTTGTGTACGGATTTGAGTACGGTATGACTCTTCTGTTTGACCATAGGCTGCAAGTACTTGTGAGAATTGATCTCCGTATTGTTCTGAAGCTTGCTTATAAGCTTTGTCTACGTCTTCTTTGCTGACTTTGCTACCATATTCTTTTTCAAGAGCCTTTTGCAAAGTTGCACTCAAAACACTTTGTTGTGTTTGGCTGCTACCTTTAAGTGAATCAAAGACATCACCGACAGTAACAGTATCACCTTTCATAGATACCAAAGTTGTTTCTTCAGTCGTTTTGTTACCTAGAGAAACATACATAGCACCTGCACCAACGAGAGCTGAAACAGCTACAAGGGCAAGACCTCCGAGGAAGCGGCCACCTGAGCTTGGTTTACCAGCATCACGTGTCTTTTTCGTTTTAGCACGTTTAGCTTTTTCTTTCGCTTTTTCACTAGCGAGGGCGATGCTTTCCTCTTCTTCTTTTTGGCGATCAAGATGCTCTTGTTCTGCGTCTTTGTCTGCTACAACCTCTTCAACAGTTTCTTCTGTCGACTCAAGGTTTTCATTTTCTTTAGCCATTCTATCTACTCCTTAAATTGTCAATATCTTTGTTATTATACCACACTTACTTAAATAATGCTTAATCTGGCAAGATAATATTTTCAGAATTTTTCCGAAGCATAAGAAGTCCGTCACTCATAGGGACCAAACTAGCAGTCAAACCAGGGTTATCTAAGGTCGCATCAAAAAGACGATGCAAACCACGGTAAATCGTACGCTGACCACGACGAACCTCCATGATGTCTTTGGCAATATCCCCCCCTTGGAAGATATCATCAAAGACAATGACACCACCTACCTTGAGACGTTTTAGGATTTCAGGCAGAAAGACGATATATTTAGACTTGGCTGAGTCCATAAAAACAAAATCATAATCAGTGTCCAAATCTTGCAAAACTTCTGCTGCATCACCTTCGACCAAGGTAATTTGTTTGCGGCTGTCATACTTGGCTAGATTTTCCTTGGCAAAGCCAATCATTTCTTCATTACGATCAACCGTTGTAATCTGAGCATCAGGCGCATATTCAGCCATAAGAAGGGCTGAAAAACCAATAGCCGTTCCTACCTCAAGGATTTTCTTAGGCTGCAAGGTCTGTAACAAAAATCGGAAATAAGCAACAACTTCGTGCTGGATAATTGGAATATTTTCCTTACGAGCAAAGGCCTCCAGCTCAGCCAAATGCCCTTTATTTTCCTGAAGATGCGTTCGCATGTAATCCACGATATCCTTGTTTACTACTGGGCGACGCATGTTGTGATTTGCGTTTTTACTATATGATTTAACCATGTGTTTTATTATATAAAAAATCCCTAGCGAGTGCTAGAGATTTTTCTTATCTATAACTCAAATCCTCATCATTAGACTACTTGACGAATAACCCTCTTTTTCAAGAGGTAAGCAATAACTAAAGCTACCACGTAAAGAGCAATAAAAACAAGCAAGGTCATCTGGTAAGATTTTGTCAATTCATAGGTTACCGACAGGAGCATTGGTCCCACTAAGGCTGCCATAGCCCAGGCAGTCAGAATATAACCATGAAGGGTAGCCAATTCCTTTGCCCCAAAGATATCGCTAAGGTAGGGAGGAATCAAGGAGAATCCTGCCCCGTAGCAAGTCATCAGAACAGCCATCGCAACCACAAAGACAAGTGGAACTTGCAGGACAATTAGGAGGATAGCCATAACGATATTAACCGCAAAGAGGAGGATAAAGGTCTTCGGACGCCCAATATAATCCGACAAGCCTGCCCACAGAAGGCGACCAAAACCATTAAAGATTCCCATAACACCGACAACAACTGCTGCTGATTCCGCTGACATCCCAACCATATCTTGAGCCATTGGAGAAATAGCAGAGACAAGGGCTAAGCCACATGAGATATTGATAAACAAGATAAGCCATAACCAGTAGAAAGTTGACGATTTCAGAGCTTCATTAGCCGTAACCCCTTTGCTCAAATCAGCAGCCTGTCGGTTTGGACTCTCGTCAGCCAACAGTTGTGCTTCCTCTACACTTGGTCGTTTAATGAATTGTGAGACAAAAAGCATCACAATAAAATAAACAACTCCCAAGATATAAAAGGTCTGCTCAACACCACGTGCCTGAATCAGATATTGGGCAATAGGGCTAGTCAAGAGCGATGCGAAGCCAAAGCCCATAATGGCAAGACCAGTCGCAAGCCCACGCTTGTCAGGAAACCACTTAATGATGGTTGAAACAGGCGTAATATACCCCACACCCAGTCCTAGACCACCAAGAATACCGTAACCAAGATAAAGTATCCACAGCTCTCCCTGAGCAATGGCAACTCCTGTTAGAATGTTACCTCCGGCATAGAGAACAGCCGACATACTCCCAGTCACTCTAGGACCAAATTTTTCAACCAAACGTCCCATGAAGGCTGCAGAAAGACCAAGACAAAAGATGGCCAATGAAAAGGCAAAAGAAACTGAAGATTGATCCCAGCCAGTCTGGGCCATAATAGGATTACGATAGATACTCCAAGCATAGGTAGACCCCAACATAAGATGGAGTAAGACACCACACGTTGCTACAAGATAACGATTGGTTGTTTTCACAAAAACCTACTTTCTATTTCTGAACACGGTTCACTTATCAATTATAAAACGTTAGGTTTTTAGTCTATCATGAATATAAACAAGGAGCTATAAATATGCTCATTAGTCATTTTCCGTAGCAATTAGGACTTGCATGCTATAAACGTTCGTTTTTTTAGATGTAAAAAGAACCACTCTTATTCAGAATGATTCTTTCATATAGTATAGTAACTTCTTTTTAAGAAAGGTGAACACCTTTTTCAACCAAGGCTTCCAATTCAACGAGACGGTCTTCAAAAACTTTGAAGGCAGCATCCAAGTAGTCGGTATTGGTCATATCAACACCAGCTTTCTTGATAACTTCCAAAGGATAATCTGAGCTTCCCGCCTTAAGGTAAGTAAGGTAAGCTTCTTTATCCTCCTTAGTACCGTGAACAATTTTTTCAGCCAAGTAGCTTGCTGCTGCAAACCCTGTAGCGTATTGGTAGACATAGTAATTCATGTAGAAATGCGGAATACGTTCCCACTCAAACTGAATTTCGTAGTTATCTTCAGCTTTAAGGTTATAGTATTTCTCATTGAGGTCTGCGTAAAGTTTATTCATGAAGTCGGCTGTCAAGATTTGACCAGATGCATCTGCTTCATGGATAGCATGCTCAAACTCAGCAAATTGGGTTTGACGGAAGACAGTTCCCTTGAAACCATCCAAATAGTGGTTAAGAATAGCAAAACGTGTCTTGTCATCTTTAACCTCTTTAAGAAGCGTTTCTGTCAAGATATTTTCATTAGTTGTAGACGCAATTTCCGCCAAGAAGATTGGGTAATCTCCATAAACATATGGTTGTGTCTGACGTGTGAACGTTGAATGCAAGCTGTGGCCAGTCTCGTGAACCAAGGTAAAGAGATTGTCCAGAGTATCTTGCCAGTTCAAAAGCATGAAAGCATTTGTATCATAGGCACCACCTGAGTAGGCACCTGAGCGTTTTCCTTTGTTAGGGTGAACGTCAATCCAACGTTCCGTAAAGGCTGCATGAACCCCTTTACTATACTCTTCACCAAAGATTGCCAAGACTTCTTCTGCTTTCTTGAGGGATTCTTCATAAGTAAGAGCAGTTTCAGTCTCAGAAAGTGGTGTGTAGACGTCATACATCTTAAGCTCGTCAAGCCCCAAGACCTTCTTACGCAAATCAAGGTAACGGTGCAAAAGTGGCAAATGCTTATTCACTGATTCCAAGAGTGAGTCATAAACACTCTCTGGAATAAAATTGGCCGCAAGTGCTGCATGACGTGCCGAATTATAGTGACGAACTTTGGCTTGGTAATTGTGAACCTTAACAACGCCTTGAAGTGTTTGTGCATAGGTATGTTGGAACTGCTCGTAAGTACCGTACATCGCTTCATAAGCACCCTTACGAATATCACGGTCCTTAGCTTCCATGAGGGTGATAAAGTTACCATGTGTCAACTCAACCACATCCCCTTGGCCATCTGATACCCATGGGAAGAGGATATCAGCATTATCCAAGACATTAAAGGTATCCGTTGGACCGTTGAAAATATCACCGGCTGCTGCCAAGAGCTCTTCCGCTTCTTGAGAAAGAACGTGGTCCTTGTTTGCCAAGAGGCGTTCGAAATAGTGGTCATAAAGTCCAAGCCCTGGTTCCTCTGTTTTGAAGGCTGTTAACTTTTCAGCATCCAAGGCCATAAATTCAGGCTCAAAGTAAGCAAAGGCTTCACTCAACTGTGAATAAAGGTTTGAGGCCTTTGCTTGGTACTCTTGATACAGACCTACTGTTGTGTCTTGGTCATTTTTCATTGACGCATAGACATAGATTTTCTCCAAGCGACGCATAAGGCTCATATAAAGTTCTGTTGCCTCAAGCAAGTTCTTAGCAGAATCCAAGAGATGACCTGCATAAGCACTAGCCTTCTTCAAATCCTGAACAGTGCTTTCATATTCGGTTTCCCAATCTGCATCTGTCGCGAAAATGGTCGTCAAATCCCATGTGTATTTTTCTTCTAAATGAGTACGATTGTCTGACATAATATTCTCCTTAATTGTGTCTATTCTTTTCTATTTTAGCATAAAAGGTGGGAGGGTAGAGAGTTTGTCGATAAGAAAAATGCCTTTTTCGATAATATTTCTTAAAAAGCTTTTCAAAACCTTCAAGTGACTGTCTAATTTGTACAAAACCCTGCCTAGATTCAGGAAATCTTACTTGTGGGAAAAAATCCTGATCAGACAGGCATAATAAATTCATTCCCTTAAGATAGGCTTCCTCCTGTCTTCTCATCCACCTTGGATTTTTCCCCATTAATTCTCGTTGAATTACATGTGAGACTTTCTTTCGCTGAGTCACTTGATAGGTCTCAACCTTTTCTGCTTGATAAGGATAACGTAGAACTGTCATCAGATTTTCGGTTAAAGGCCAGGTCTTAGTTAAGTAATAGACTTTCCCAAAAATATCCTCATAGATGAGATACTTAAGTCTAATTTCCTCTTTCTTCCAATCAAGCTCCCATAGATGAAATCCTATCTTAGCCGTAAAATAGAAAAAGTCCCGCTGTAAGTCTGTTAAACGCCGTCCCAACCATAGGTCTTCCCCCAAAAGCCAACGCACTTCATAACCTGCTTGCTGATAGGCGCGTGTCCTCTCTCTCAAACGTTGCTGAGATAACCGAGAACACTGAACTTCTAGAGCCAGGGAATCGCCAACAAATAAATCTGCAATTTGCCCCATCTCAGACAAAACCTTTTCAATACTTACTTTTTCACCATGATTAACCAAAGATTTATACAAAGCTGCCTTAAGGGATAAATGTTGGGCCGATTCATTCTCCGAGAAGAACTGACAATCTTGCAAAGACTTATGAGCAAAATGTGGACACATTACCTGGCCATGTTTCAGAAGGACAACTCCCTGGCAACCAGGACAGCTATAGGATTCCTTACGTTGCAAACTGGTTTCTAGAGCTGAAACGAGCTTCCCCTCCTGATTTTTTGCAATTAACATGACTCTCTCCTTTGTGCACTCTCTTACTTATTCGTAAAAGAATTCACAAAATAAAAAAACATCTAGATTACTCTAGATGCGTCCCCCATTCAAACTGAAACTTGCTCCCTGCTGTATGGAAACTTAGGTTTATAGGTGTATTGCTTACCTTGGGATACAAGTGCCGCTCAGTCCATTTGATCTCTTTTCAACAATCTCAATTCTTCAAGGAAAATCCCCCAATTTTCCTAGGAATCAGGATTTTGAAAACAGTTTCTATCCCACATAACCATTAAAAATAGCTAATGTAGCATAGACAGATGCTCTCACAAACATCTGGTCAAATTCCGTCACTGAAGCATCATCCCAATATGCTTATCACCCTTTTGTTCCGCAATCCCAATAAAAGCTTAATCCTTGAGTTGATAATGAGATAAAACAATTTTTAGACTTTTACAAGTTAAAGTCTTTATTTACTAACATTGAACCACCATTTCCCTAGGTGCAGTTCAATACCAACAAACGCAAAACCGTGTTGGTCCAAAATGGTTTCTAGTTAAGAGTATCTTGTGATTGATAGTCAGTCAATCTGAAGAACTTTCCCTCTAGCTTCTTTACGCAGAACGTCGCACTGCTTACAAGATACTATTTTCTAGAAGAGTATTGGCTAAAAATGCCACTCTCAAAACATACCACCTATCAGTCATTAGGTTTAGTCCACCTTCTGATAGGTATATTAGCAGTTACTGCTTTATTTTCTTTCCCTCTTCGCTTTTGACGATTAGTCTCTACCGATTCTGCTGTTTTTGAATCTGTCGTTTGCTCTACACGGATTAAAAATACCGCTAGCTCCCGCTACGATGATGCTGATGTTTTAAATCGATTAATCTAATTTTTTGCTGTTTAAATCTTCTCTTTTTTAAATCATCACAATGAAACATTGGAATTTGATAACTTAGAATTCCAGATTCCAAGCTAGTCCTTTTTGACTAGGGAGTCACCCTGCCAAAAAACAAACTCTTCCTAACACAATCTATTATACTGTATTATAATTTTTTGTCAATTAATTTATTTCATATTTTTTGAAAATAATATTTACACCCTTATTTTACACATAGTTAACTATAGAGAAAAGCTTATAATATAGGCTTTAGTTGCGATTTTGAAAAAATTAGAAAATGTATATCTATTTTTCTTTTTTCAGTCTAAATCAAGTAATTCCAGTAAATGTCAGAAAATTTCATCTTTATTATTTCTGGTTAACTTGATTTTCCAAACTAAAAAAACTAGGAAATTTTCCTAGCTTTTTTATGTATTATCTTAGTGTTTACGTTTGTAAGTTGAGATACCGAACAAGGCCAAAGCTGATGTCACCATAGCTGCACCTGCTGCTGCAGAAGCTACTGTTGATTTTTCACCAGTAGCTGGAAGAGCTGGAGCTTCTTCTTTTACAGGTACTGATGTTGGTGTTACAGGTTTACCTGGTGTAGGTTCTGTTGGAGTTGTTGGTACTTGAGGTTTTGGTTTCTCAGTTGTTTCTTCAACAGATACAAAGTTTTTGTGGTAAGTAACTTTTGCTGAAACAGTGTTTGGAAGAACTGGTTTGTTTGGTTCTTCTGGCAATTCAGGAACAACTACTGTTGAGTTAGTTGCGAACCAGTAAGCAGTTGGAACGTTAAGGTTATTTACGCTTACGATGAAGTCCATTGGTTCACCCTTGAAGATTGTTGCAGCAGCACCATAGTAGGCATTCTTCGTACGAGGTGTTCCGTCTGGGTTAATCGCATCCCAACCTTCATCTGTAACTTCACCAGTTGTTGGATCCACTGTTGGGTCACTGTTAAAGCGTGAACCGTTAGCCACAAATTCGTTATCGTTTGTTGCATAAGCATAACCATCTTCATGCAAAGTGATAGATGAACCAGGAATTTGAACGTATTCATTACCATTCAAACCAACTTTTTCAATGTGGTTTCCAAGCTCAGTGTTCCAGTGGTTAAGTGAAGAGATACTCAAAACTGATCCGTTCTTAGACAAATCAAGTGGTGTCACTGATGACTCAGAATCAAAGAAGTTCAAGTTCATCTTAACGTGAAGTTTTTTGTTAGTGTCGTCAGTTTGTGAACCAATGAAAAGTGTCTTAGTTGGATCGTGGTACAACTTAACAATGGCTGAACCATCTGTACTTGGTGTTTCTACCAAAGTGTAAGTTGCAACAATTTTCTTAACTGGAGTACCATTGAATGATGTTCCGTTTAGGTTGTTGTATGTTACAGTCAATGTTTGACCTGTAGCCATCTTCAACCATACATCTTCAGTGTATTCACCGTCAGCATTGATAGTGTATTGTGTACCGTTAGCTGCACTAAAGTCACTTGGAATGTAACGAGATGTGTTGAATTGTTCAAGGATTTCATCTACTGAGTGACCTGATTGGATTGTTTTATCCAAGTAGTCAACAGAACCTGCTGAGTTTTCAACAGTCATAGTAGCATCAGATTCTGTTTTATAGATCAAGCCAGTAGCATTTTCAGCCAAGCCTTTTGTCAAAAGACGAGCTGTTGTTCCACCAGTGTACTCTTTGTATGATTTTTCCCAAGCAGCATAAGCAAGAACGTCTTGGTAGTATTTATCCAATTGTGTCTTGTAATCTGCAAGTTTTTGTTTATATTCTGAAACCGCAGTTGTCAAAGCTGTTGTTTGAACTTTGTTGTCATTGTTAGCAGCTTCGACGCTAGTGTGTTTAACACCTGCTTCTTCTGTAGCTGTGAATCCCCCTGTTGCAACAACATTTGCTTTAGCAGATGTAAGAGCTGCATCAGCTTCTTCACGAGTCAATTTATTTTCAGAAACAACTGTATTTGAAGCTTCTTGAGCATCTTTAGCTGCTTGTTCTTGGACAGCTTTAACATCAGCAGAATCTTTTGATGCTGCTGCAGTCGTTGTTGCAGCTTCAACAGCGTTATCGAAGTCAGGATTTGAAACTTCAGCAATAGCTTTAGTTGTTGTTTTTACAGTAGTATCTGTTTCAGTAGTAGTTTTTTCTTCTGTTCCAGGTACTGTAGTAACAACTGCTGCATCACCTGTTGTTTTAACAAGGTTAGCACTTGATTCTGCAGCCGTATTTGATACGGTTGCATCAGTATCAGTAGTTGCTGTTACATCTTTAGCTTCATCCGCAGCTGCTACGCTTGTAGCCGCGAGTCCTGCAAGCAATACGCTTGAATACAATGTTGTTTTAAATGGATTGACTTTCATTTACACTTTCTCCTTCTTGGTTAACATTTTATTAACCTATTTTCTTCACCGTTTAATATACTACCGTGATTTTCAAAATTTGGCAATAGCTTTCTGAAAAAAATATTATATATTTGCTACATGTTTTTAAAATTTGACACACTTTTGTTATAATTTAATCATTTCTTTACAATTAATTATAATTCGTAAGGATTTTACAGAGTTTTCACTTATTACTTTCTTACAGCCGTTCATTTTTTTCTCATAATAAACTGTTTCAACGATAGAATAGGCTTTCTATTAGAAGCAGGTCATCAAGAACCGGCCTCTTCATAACTAAAAACACATAAAAAACACCTTCAAGTCCTTGACTTTAGTCGTTTTTCGTCGTATGCTTGAAAAAAATGTTAAGAAAGTTGGGGGACTTTTCAATGACAAAAAAAGAAACTAGGACACTGATCCTTTTTGGGGTTAGTATTATTTTTGCGAACCTTGTACTTCGTTTGCTTCTTAAGCCACTGCCAGAGGAGATAGCCTTTCTCATAAAGACACTAGGCCTAGGGTGTGGCTACTATTTCCTAGTCCATAAGCGACTAGGATTAAAAATAAAATCAACTAAAAAGATCAGTTGGTCTGAAACCTTAAGTGTATGTTGGTTGGTTCTTTTAGCAGATTTCTTCTATCTTTCTGCGGGTGCTTTTGGTATCATTAAGGCACCTCACATGATAGGAACTGCCTTGACTATTGCCTTAGGGGCTGGTTTTTTCGAGGAATATGTTTCTCGCGGACTCTTCCTTAAAATCGCCTTCCAAGATGGTGTTAAATCTTCAAAACAGGTTTTAGGTGTCGTTCTCCTATCTGCCTTATCCTTTGGGTTGGCTCATCTTGTAAATCTCACTCATCAACCCTTGAATGCTACTCTGTTTCAGGTTTATTATGCGACAGCTATAGGTATATTCTATGCGGCTATTTACTTACGTACTGGTAGCCTGTGGTGGACTATTATTCTGCACTTTTTGATTGATTTTGGCAGTGTCCTTATCTCGCAATCAACACAGGCTGCACCAGCTACAAGTATCTGGAATTTCATTTTCTGGCTACCTTTAATTGCCCTTGGACTCTTCCTTATTCGTCCTAAAAAATTGAAAGCCATTAGATATCTTAATGACTAATATTTCAAACTGCATCCCATAAGTTAGATTTTCAGTGTCTAACCTGTGGATGCAGTTTTTTCATTTATCAGAACTGCTTTCTTACGACTTATCTCAATTTCCATAATTACTCCTAAAACGATTTAATCATAGAAATTTCATATCAGGTCTTCATCTATTCCTATCAGAATTTTGCTGATTTTAGACTTCTCATTTTGTTATAATATGACCTACAATCATATTTTTCAAAGGGGATGCTTATGAATTTTCAACAATGTCGCTATGTTCAGACTATCGCTGAAACAGGGTCTTTTAGTAAGGCTGCTAAAAAACTCTTTTTGACTCAGCCTAATCTCTCAGCATCCATCCGTGACTTAGAGGAAGAACTTGGTGTCCAACTCTTTGAACGTTCCAATACAGGAGCTAAACTAACTGATGACGGTCATGATTTTCTCAAATACGCCAAACGTATTCTTGGAGAGTTAGATCTCCTAGAAGGACGTTACCGTAAATCATTCAAGAAATCATTCACTGTTGCCAGTCACCACTACGATTTCTTATCACTTCCAATGGCTCACATTGCCCAACGTTTTCGTAGTGATTATCAAGAATTTCAACTGATTGAAACAACGACTAGGAAGATTCTCAAAAGCGTTGAGAGCTTCGAAAGTGACCTGGGGATTATTTATCTAGATGAAGACAATGACCATATCCTTGAACGCAGTTTCCAACACATGGATCTGACTTTCACCCCACTTGGAGAGTTTGAAACTAAGATTTTCTTAGGTCGCCAACATCCCCTAGCTCACAAAAAATCCCTCAATCTCAAAGATTTAGAGGGATACCCACAGGTCCGCTTTCGTCAAGAAAGCTCTGGAATCCATTTTGACGAAGATCCTCTCGAGGTTCTGCCTGACCAACAAGTAATTTACAGTAATGACCGAGGCAGTGTTATGAATCTGCTCTGTGCCTCAGATAGTTACGCTTCTGGTCTCGGTATTGTTAATAGTTTCATTAAGGACCAAATTGTTTTACTTCCACTAAAGAACAGTCCAAAGCACACCTTGGGTTTTGTGACCAATAATAAACAGAAACAATACGCAATTATTCAAGCATTTATCGAGGAAATTCAGGATAGCTTACTACCCCACCACTAAGGAGAAGAAAATGGAATTTCAAACACTTAATAATGGCATCAAAATACCCGTACTTGGTTTTGGTGTCTGGCAAATTTTCGATCAAAAAGAATGTCAAAAAGCCGTTGAAGACGCTCTTTCTGTAGGCTATCGATTGATTGATACTGCTAGCCTTTATCGAAATGAGGAAGCCGTGGGACGTGCCATTAAGGCATCTGGTATCCCTCGCGAGGATATTTTCCTGACTAGTAAGGCCTGGATTAGCCAGCTTGGCTACGAAGATACCAAATTAGCCCTAAAAGAAACACTTCGCAAACTAGATACTGACTATCTTGATTTATATTTGATTCATCAACCTTTTGGCGACTTACATGGTGCCTGGCGTGCTATGATTGAGCTTAAGCATGAAGAACTTATTAGAGCCATTGGTGTTTCTAACTTCTCAACAGGGCGTTTGGCGGATTTTGCCTTGCAAACACCGGTCATTCCAGCAGTCAATCAAATCGAGTTGCATCCCTATAAACAACACAAACTGATCCAGAAAGCCGATAAGGAATTTGGTACCCTAACGCAAGCCTGGGCTCCTTTTCATAGAGGAGAGGATGGTATTTTTCAGGACCCAACTCTAACTGCTATTGCTGAAAAACATGGCAAGACAGTTGCCCAGGTCATTCTCAGATGGCAAACCCAACAAGGGATTTTGACCATTCCTAAAAGTACCCATATCGAACGGATGAAGGAAAACTTTAATAGCTTCGACTTTCACCTTGACCAAGCAGACCTTGACGCTATCAGTAAACTAGACCGATACCCAAATGCTTATGGACCTGATGAAAGTGTGGAACGCATTAAACATTTATTGAAATATAGTGTATAAAAAAAACGAGTTCGACTGAACTCGTTTTCTTATACAACAAGTCCTCTTAAGACTTTCCTTAAGAGTAGATGATTTCCGGTTTTAAGGAAGCAAAACTTTCGATCACTCAACAAAGATCTGTTTCAAGCGCTTTACTCACAACTGAAGATTAGTAAAAAACAGTTTCCCAATTCAAAAAATTGAAAAACTATTTTTTATGATATTTTACCCAATCACACTTCCGTTTGGAACCGATGGATCTACTGTCAAGACAGTGAGTTTTCCGTCATGTTCTGCGGAAAGAATCATACCTTGGCTGACATATTTTTTCATCATCTTACGTGGTTTGAGATTAGCCACGACTTGAAGTTTCTTGCCGACCAACTCTTGTTCGTTTGGATAGAATTTAGCGATACCTGAGAGAATTTGACGATCTTCACCGTCACCAGCGTCAAGACGGAAGCGAAGCAATTTGTCTGAACCTTCGACTTTTTCTACTTCTTTAACTTCAGCGACACGGATTTCAACCTTGTCAAAGTCATCAAATTTGATTTGGTCTTTTTCAGACTTAAGTTCAACCTCTTCTGGGTTCCATTCCTTCTCTTGAGGTTTGCCTGCGTTCATTTGAGATTGGATGTAGGCAATCTCTTCATCCATGTCCAGACGTGGAAAGATTGGAGTTCCTTTTGAAACGACTGTCACATTCTCTGGGAAGCCTGAAAGTTCAAGATTTTCAAGGTCAAATGTTACTGGCAAACCAAGTTGTTCCATGATGGCATTTGAAGTTGTCATCATAAATGGTTGGATGAGGTGGGCTACCACACGAAGACTAGCTGCCAAGTGAGCCATGACCGCTGCCAATTGTTCCTTGTCACCATCTTCTTTTGCAAGGACCCATGGAGCTGTTTCATCAATATACTTATTGGTACGTGAAATGATATTCCAAACGGCGTCCAAGGCACGTGGGAAATCTACAGCGTTCATTTGTTTGTGGAACTCTTCGATATTTTCAGCCACAACCTTAGCCAAATCAGCATCAAAGTCTGTAACGTTCTCAACATAGGCAGGCACTTGACCACCGAAATACTTGTTAATCATGGCAACTGTACGGTTGAGGAGGTTTCCAAGGTCGTTAGCCAATTCGTAGTTAATACGAGCCACGTAGTCTTCTGGTGTGAAGGTGCCATCTGAACCGACTGGAAGACTACGCATGAGGTAGTAACGGAGTGGATCAAGACCAAAACGCTCTACCAACATTTCTGGATAAATCACGTTTCCTTTAGACTTAGACATCTTACCATCTTTCATGACGAACCAACCGTGGGCAACAAGACGTGTAGGCAATGGCAAATCAAGAGCCATAAGGATGATTGGCCAGTAGATTGAGTGGAAACGAAGGATATCCTTACCAATCATGTGGATGATTTCGTGGTTTTCATCATTTTGCCAGAATAAATCAAAGTTACCATGCTCATCCTGACCATAACCAAGGGCAGTGATATAGTTGATAAGAGCATCAATCCACACATAAACCACGTGTTTTGGATCTGATGGTACTTTTACTCCCCAGGTAAAGGTTGTACGTGACACAGCCAAGTCTTCCAAGCCTGGCTCGATGAAGTTTTTAAGCATTTCATTCATACGACCATCAGGTTGGATAAATTCTGGATGTTCTTTAAAGAAGGCAGTCAAACGGTCTGCGTAGTTACTAAGTTTAAAGAAATATGATTCTTCAGAAACAAGCTCTACTTCATGTCCTGATGGAGCTACCCCGCCAATGACATTACCTTCTTCATCACGGTAAACTTCTGCCAACTGACTTTCAGTGAAAAATTCTTCATCTGAAACTGAATACCATCCTGAGTATTCACCAAGGTAGATATCTCCTTGTTCCAAGAGACGCTCGAAAACTTGAGCAACAACTTTTTCATGGTAATCATCAGTCGTACGGATGAATTTATCGTATGAGATATCCAAAAGTTGCCAGAGGTCCTTAACACCAACAGCCATACCGTCCACATACTCTTGTGGTGTGATTCCTGCTTCTTCAGCCTTTTGTTGAATCTTTTGGCCGTGTTCATCAAGCCCAGTAAGGTAGAAGACATCATAGTTCATCATACGTTTGTAACGTGCCAAGACGTCACAAGCAATAGTTGTATAAGCAGAACCAATATGCAATTTACCAGATGGGTAGTAGATAGGTGTTGTGATGTAGAATGTTTTTGTCATTTTAATTTCCTTTCATATGTTAACAAATGGGCTAACACTGATGATATAACATCTTATTATAGCACGTTTTGGACACTAAAAAAACCAGCTAAGCTGGTTTTAAACATTACTAGTTTTGAAAGAGCTTTTTATCCGCTCTAACATCACGTTCATAGTCATAATCTAATTTCTTCACGTCATCCTCTGATAGGCGTTTGAAACTTCTTTCTTCTGTAAGTTTGCCTTTCTTATTATAAGTAGTGACAATCAATTTATTACCCTTAACCTTGTATCGAACGGTTTCTTCAAGAGATTCTTTGTAGGATTTAACGTAAATCTTTTTACTTTCATCGTTATCAGCCTGAGTTCGATATTCACTTATTTTGTATTGATTATCTACTGCCTGGTCAATGACTTTCGAATATTCAGATAGTGACATGTTTGGTTTAAGCGTTCTAGACCAAGCATCTGGACGGTATGCTTCGTCAGTATCATAGTCTGTAAAGTCAACCAGATTGTTCCCGCCAGCTAAGGTATAAAAATAAAATTTAACATTGTTACCTTTGACTTTAACAAAATCATGAGCCTCTAGGCCACTTTCCTTGAAAGATTCCATACCATCAACCATTTTCTTCTTATCTTTATGGTAAAAGCGATAAGTTTCAAGTAGATAGGTTCCTTCAGGTATTTTACCGCTTTGCAGGTGCATAAATGCATAGCCACCAAATGAAAGTGCCACTAGGACAATCGCCCCCACTACAGAAGCAATAATAATTTTAGCTTTCTTAGACAAGCCTGTCTTAGCAGGAGCAACTTGTGAAACGGCTTGTGTCACTTGGTCACTCAACTGAGCTTGCTGTGGATTAACACCCTCGTCCTTAGCCTCTTGAGAAATAAATTCCCCATTAGCTTTTGCTTGTTGGATTTCTTCCTCTGTCGGCTTACGATTATTGATTGTTTCGAAATAATCTAACCACTCTTTTTCGTTCATAAAAGTCCCCTTTTTCATTGATACTTCCATTCTAACAGAAAAAAGACTCCAAGGCTATTTGATTATTTCCATATAAAGAAAAGCGATACCAGAATGGAGTTTTGGCTCTCCTTCTCGTACCACTTTACTCATTTACATCATTGGGTGATTAGATTTTATCACTAGATTTTTTACTACTTTTACTATCGTCAGAGCCTGATTTAGAACCACTACCATAGTCATCGCTATTACCATAGCCATAGTCATTACCATAACCATAGCCATAATTGTAGCCATAACCATAATCATAGTAATCCTTGAAGTCATCATATTGATCACTATAAGTCTTCAAATCTTTCTTATAATCTTTGATGGCATCCTTATAGTCATCCCAGCGCTCCTCAGCGTCTCCCTTACTCATACGTTTATAAGTAATACGTGACTGAAGCTTCCCTTTTTTATCATAAGTAGTCAGAGTGTATTCATCGCCATGCTTGACATAGGTACGTTTTTCCTTCAAGGTATCTTTATATTCTCTTGTTGTTTTTTTAACGACTTTGTCAGCTTCCTCTTTGGTATAAAACGAATAGTCTTTTCTCATCTTTTTCATGAAGTCTTTTGTGACATCTTCGACTTGATCCGCATCTAAAACTTGACTCTCTGTTCTATTCCACGGATCAAATACCTGAGGAACATCTGTCTCATAGTCCATCAAACTAACATATGATTTATTGTCACTCTCTACTAAATTGTAGGTTCTAGATTGATTATTCTTTACAACTACAAAAGACTGCAAGTCCAAACCTTCGTCCTTGTATTCATCTATGCCATCAACCATTTTATCTTTGTCTTCATCATAACGAGAGAAAGAAACTACTTCATAGGTTCCATCTACAATTTTTCCTGACTGATAACGCCATAATGAATAGCCACCAACAGAAAGTAAAATCACTGCCACAGCACCCAAGACTGACGCCAAAATAATCTTAGTTTTCTTAGACATACCTTTTTTAGCAGGTACGACTTGTTGGAAGGTTGCTGTTGTTTGTGCAAACTGAGGCTGCTGTGTCATCGTTATCACAGGTTCAGCTGGCTTAATCGGTCTTTGCTCCGTCGCCTGTCCATTTGAGCCAAAGACGTTAGGGTTAGGTCGTTCAAGGATAAACTCGCCTGCTGCTTGAGCTTGAGCTAACTCTGCGGGAGTTGGTTTGCGACCGTTGACTAATTCAAAGTACTCAATCCACTCTTGCTGGTTCATAATAATCTCCTTTTTTATTGGTCTACCGTTCTATTGTACCAAAATAAATGGTGAAATAGTATTTGACAATTATCATAAAGACTGTAAGGTTTTTTAATAAAACATTAGGCTATGATTCTTGATAGTAAAGAGGCGCTTGCACGATAAGTGGATCAGCGCCAGATGAGATAATCCCCATCATGCCTTGAATAATTATAATACTTCAAGGCATACTCATAATCCCTATCATAACCACTTTTGACCCCTTTGGCTTCCTCTGAGCTCAATCGTTTAAAAGTTCTACGCGACTCAATATGTCCATCATTAGTATAAACAGTCAGAACGAGACCATTAGGGCGCTTTTCATAAGTTCTTTTTTGCTTCAACATTTTTTTATAATCATCTACACACCTTTGGACAGATACTTCCTTTACGTTTGAGTACTCCTCTCCCTTTTTAGAAATCTTATCAATATGAGAAATCACTAGAGCTTTATATTCAGAAACTGTTAAATCCTGTTTCAAAGTCCCTGTACGTGGGTCAAAAGTCTGTGGGAGCTTTTCATCGTGCTCAAATGGTGAGACAAAAGATTCCCCATCTCCCACAAAAACATAATAAAATTGAGATTTCATATTCTCAACAACTATAAAATCCTCATATAAGCTATCATTATTCTCTCCCCGCTCAGTCCTATTTATCAATTCATTGGAATATGCCGATTTATCCTCGTATTTTATCATCTGATAGGTACCATCTGGAATATAGTTCTCTTGATACTTCCAAAATCTTCCCTCTCCTATGGCTATCAAGACTGTCGCAACAAGTCCAAGCAATACAATGATAGCAATCTTCCATTTTTTTGCCTTAATCATACCTCTCCCCTTCATATTAGCCTACTCTTTAATACTATTTTACCAAAAATAGAGAGGAAATCTGTGACTTGACTACCAAAGAAAAAGAGGTTGAGAACTCATACTCTCAAACCTCTTTTCAGCTATTTACTTTTTAAGATCCTCAGCACCAATGACTGGGTATTCGGTCAATCCTGATACTACTTCTTTAGCCTGGTCTGATTCTTCTGATTTTTTCTCAAGATCAAACTTAGGTGCATCTTTTTCATAAGCATTAATGATATCAGCTACTACTGGGTGACGTACGACATCACTAGCAGAGAAGTGAACAAAATCAATAGCCTTGATTCCCTTTAATTTCTCCATGGCATCAATCAGGCCTGATTTAACACGACGTGGCAAGTCAATCTGACTCATGTCCCCATTGACAATCATCTTAGAATTAAAACCAAGACGAGTCAAGAACATTTTCATTTGCATGATGGTTGTATTTTGTGCTTCATCAAGGATAACAAAGGCATCCTCTAGGGTACGACCACGCATATAAGCGAGGGGGGCAATCTCAATAATTTCACGTTCCATAAGTCGGGTCGTCTGCTCCTTGCCGAGAATTTGATAAAGGGCATCATAAACAGGCCGAAGGTAAGGATCCACCTTTTCCTTGAGATCACCAGGCAAGAAACCAAGGCTCTCACCCGCCTCAACTGCTGGACGTGTCAAAACTATACGTTTAACTTGACCACGTTTAAGAGCTGTAACCGCAAGGGTAACCGCCAAAAAAGTCTTCCCTGTACCAGCTGGACCAATCCCAAAGACCACATCATGGTTTTTAATGCTATCAACATAAACCTTTTGCCCCAAGGTCTTCACTCGGATTGGTTTGCCACTATGGTCTTTAATAATTTCTTCTTCGTAAAGGGCAACAAATTTGTCAATCGAACCATCTTGAGCCATGGTTAAGGCTGCAACAACATCTGAGGTGTTGACTAACATTCCACGCTCCACCAAAACAAGGAGGGCTTGAATGGTCAAACGAGCCAATTCAACACTTTCCTCGTCATCTCCAAGGATCTGCACACGCTCTGTTCGAGCATGAATGATAACATTTAGGTTTTCTTCAATAAGTTTTAGATGGCGCTCATTGGTCCCAAAAAGTGACAAGACATCATCTGGGTGATTTAGGGTAATTTCAACAGAATACTCTTGCAAATAGAGTTCCTCTTTCTTTCGTCTTTTTCTCCATTATATCAAAAAAATCACGCCAGGCGTGACTTTTTATTATTCTGACTTATTCATTAAATGACACGTGAACATGGTCATAGTGGTTTTCAGTAACGCTACCACGGTCTGGCATTTGGTTCCATGTGTTAGCTGGTCCGTAGATATTATCTACTGGTGCGTAGAATTGTTGTCTGTAGATGACATATGAAATACCTGCATTTGAGATATTGTCTACAGCATATTGAGCGACTTGATTACCAACTTCTGAACCAACTGGTACCATAACGTCAACGGCAAGTCCTTTACCATGGTCTTGTGGGTCACCTTCACGGTAACCACCGATGTCAGTAAGACCGAATTGTGCTGCTACATCTTGACGGAAAGCTTCAGCTTGTGGTTGAAGGTGTGGATCCGTTGGAAGTGTATTTGTTGATGCGGGTTGTGCTGCTGGTGCCTCTGAAGCCGCTGGTGCCTCTGATGCCACTTCTGATGTTGCTGCTGGTTCTACCGCTGGCTGTTCTGCTGGTGCTTCTGAAGCAGCTGGTGCCTCTGAAGCAGCTTCTGATGTTGCTGCTGGTTGCTCTGCTGGTGCTTCTGAAGTCGCTGGTGCTTCTGAAGACGCTTCTGATGTTGCTGCTGGTTCTGCCGCTGGAGCTTCTTCTTTTACTTCAGGTTGTGCTGGTGTTTCAGCAGCTGGAGTAGTTTCTGCTTCAGGTGTAGCCTCTGCTGACGCAGTGACATGATCAATAGCATCAGCAACTGGTTGTTCAGTTTCTGCGTATGCTGGTGCTTCTGATGCTGAAGCGATAGCTTCTGTTACTTCTGAAACAGCTTGAGTTGATTCTTCTGTAGCAGGTGCTTGAGTAGCTGTTGTGCTTACTGTTTCAACTGGAGCTGTCAAGTCCGCTGCAACTACAGATTGACCATTGACAGTCACTTCGTTAGTTGTCAAATTAGCTTCTGCAACTACAGGTGTAGTTGATGTTTCTGAAGCTGGAGCTTCAACTTTAACAGAGACAGCTTGATTATCAGCATTGTAAGTTGCTGTCAAGACTGTTCCAGGGTAAATCAAATCAATGTTTGTGATTTGATTGATGTTAGCCAAAACATTCACATCGATACCCATTGCTTCAGCGATACTTCCCAAAGTATCACCGTATTGAACTGTATAAGTTTGTTGGTTGTCACTTACAGCGATGTCTGCTTTGATTTGATCTACTGAACGAGCTGCCCAGTTTGAAGTTTCATCGGCATGTACGTGACTTGCAGCAAAAAGTGAAAGTGCTGCGGTCGAGTAAAGAAGTGCCTTTGTTGTTTTAGATTTTGATAACATGTATAATTCATTCCTTTTTTAACAATTTTAACATCTACAATGATACCACACTTTTTGTCAAAAAAGGGGTGATTTACTGCACTTTAAAGCAATTACTAACTAGTTGTAACAAGCCTAATTTATTGAAAAACAGCTGAGATATTTGTAAAAAATTGTAACAATTCATCTAGCTCAAATGGTAACTGCTTTTAAAAGAAAATGCTAAGAGTCTTTTTGCTTATCCTAGACTTAGTCGCTATTAATGAGCAAGATAGTCTTCCCAAATCTGATCAAACTGACCAAGATTAAATGAGAAACTAGCTTGATCTTCCAGGTAGCGACTGACTTCTTCGAAGTCATCTGTATGTTTAGGAAAGGTTGAATCTTCAAAAGCCAAGTCAGCCAAGATTGCTACTGGTTCATTTGATTTGGGATTACGCTGGGCCATGAGCCAAGTATAAAAGGATTTTCTCATACCTTCTCCTAACCGATTAATTCAGTTCCAAACTGATCTTGTTTGATTTTTTTTGCCTTCATCAGACCACCTAAAGCTTTCTTAAATTGTCCCTTAGAAATGCCGAAGGTTGCCTTGATATCCGCTGGTGATGACTTGTCATTAAGTGTCATAAAGCCACCATTGCTCTCTAAATAGGTCAAAATCATCTGTGAATCATTTCCGAGCATTTCAAAAGAACGTGGTTTAAGAGAAAGATTGAGGGTACGGTCAACTTCTCTGAACCCAATCACACGCGCTTCAAGGACCTGACCTAAGCGTGGCTCCGCATAACGTTCTGATGGATGGATGAAACCAAGCATGTTATTCTCTGGTAGATAAACAAAGGTTCCTGAGAGTTTGAGACGGTAGGCAATGGCTGGCCATTTTTGGTTTTGCATATTATCGTAAGCAGGACCAGCCATACGTTGGAAGACCTCAGGTTCGGCAGGAAGTCCCCAAATACGATCCTTTTTATCAACATCGAGTTTGATATAGAGTTTGTCACCTTTCTTAGGCCAAAGCTCTTTGAGTTCAGGTAAAACATCTAAAGAGACTACGATTTCCTTATCTGGAATTCCTACGTCTACAAAAACACCCAAATCCTTGCGGACTTCAGTAACTTCTCCCCAATCATAGGAATCACGAGTGGCTTTGATTTCTTTTTGCGTTAGACGTGATTTTTGCTTGCTGTCTGTGTAGGCGAAACCTGTCACCATGTCACCAATAGCGTGCTCCCCTTCTTCTTTAGACAAGGCAAAAGTTACACCGTCCTTTTGAACAAAGTAAAATTTGTCATTTTCATCAGCTACTAGTGCAGTAATGATTGTTCCAAGTAATGTATTCATCTTTTTTCCTCTAAAAAGAGAGTCGGACAAGGAAGCTAACATAGTCCATGCTCTTTTGCTTCTGTCCCACTCTCCTTATTTTTCTATTGATTAAACAGTAAGGAGTTCTTTTTCCTTTTCTGCTGTCATGCTGTCAATCTTCTTAACAGCATCATCAGTTGCTTTTTGGATATCCTTTTCCAAAGCTTTCAATTGATCTTCTGTGATTTCTTTGTCTTTTTCTTGCTTCTTAGCTTCATCCATAGCATCACGGCGGATGTTACGGATAGCAATTTTAGCATTTTCGCCGACTTTTTTCACTTCTTTAGCCAACTCTTTACGTGTTTCTTCTGTAAGTGCTGGGATAACCAAGCGTACAACAGAACCGTCGTTAGCTGGGTTAATACCAAGGTCAGATTCGTTGATAGCACGTTCGATATCAGCAATTGAGCCTTTATCAAATGGTGAAATCAAAAGGACACGTGCTTCAGGAACGGTGATTGAAGCCAATTGGTTAAGTGGTGTTGGAGCACCATAGTATTCTACAGTGATGCGGTCAAGAAGTGATGCATTGGCACGACCTGCACGGATAGATCCAAATTCACGGGCCAATGACTCATGTGAGTGGGCGAAACGTTCTTTTGCTTTTTCAATAATTGCGTTTGTCATAAATTCTCTCTTTCTTATTTGTGTGATTCTGCTTTGTTAGATACAGTTGTTCCAATTTGTTCACCAAAGATAACACGTTTGATGTTTCCTGGTTCGTTCATATTGAAGACAACAAGGTCAATGTCATTATCCATTGAAAGGGTAGAAGCTGTGGCATCCATGATTTTCAAACCACGTTTAATAACTTCCACGTGTGTCAACTCGTCAAACTTAACGGCATCAGCGTTTTTACGAGGGTCGTCATTGTAGACACCATCAACACCGTTTTTAGCCATAAGAATAGCATCAGCTTCAATCTCAGCTGCACGAAGAGCCGCTGTTGTATCTGTTGAGAAGTACGGTGAACCAATACCTGCTGCAAAGATAACAATACGACCTTTTTCAAGGTGACGAAGGGCACGACCACGAATATAAGGCTCTGCCACAGATTTCATATCAATCGCTGTCTGAACACGTGTATCAACACCGAGTTGTTTCAAACTATCTGCCATAACAAGGGCATTCATAGTTGTTCCAAGCATACCAGTATAGTCTGCTTGAACACGATCCATTCCTGCTTCAGCTGCAGGTTCCCCACGCCAAAGGTTACCACCACCGATAACTAGAGCAATTTGAATACCTGAATCCGCTACCTCAGCAATTTCTTTAGCCATAGCTTGGACAGTTGGAAGATCAATCCCAACACCTCGTTCACCAGCTAGAGCTTCACCTGAAAGCTTAATGAGGACACGTTTGTATTTTGGTTCTGCCATGATTTCTCCCTATTAACTATTTTGTTTTATGATTTAATTCTTAGCTGAGATTCATCTTTCCTAAGTCGTCAATTACCATCCTTTTAAGGTGGTTAAGGGGCTTATTCAAGCAACTCCTTTTTATGATTAGGATAGGAAAATGTTCTCTTTTTTTGCAAAGAAAACACTAAATCTTCATCCTTACTATTTTATCATAAATTAGGGTTTTCACCTAGTCAAATATTTAAAAAATATCCTTACAAGATAACTGTAAAGGTGATGGTGTCATTTTTATAAGAGGCAAAGATACGCCCCTTAAATAATTTGACCATACTTTGAGCCATGGAAAGGCCAATGCCAAAACCTTTGTGTTCTTTGTTATTATGGGATTCTTCAATACGATAAAAACGCTCAAAAAACTTGCTATAGTCAACAGCCTTACCTTCTTTATAGGTGTTTGACACTTCTAAACGAGCCCGTTTTCGCGTTCTTCCAATCTGACGAAGTCTTACCGTAACTGTCCCTTCTGGATCACAATACTTGTTAGCATTATCCACAAGGAGAGTTACAAGTTCAAAGAGAGACTTCTCCTCAGCCTTTACATGGATATCTGGGGCGATATCCATAACGAAGGATTTGCCATCTCGGACGACAGGTCCCTTAAAGTCCTCGGCTGCATCCTCTGTAATATAGGAAAAATCCACATCTTGAAGAACAATGTCCGGCTGCTCTTCCAGACGAGATAGAGCCACAAGAGAATTGATTAGATTGGTCAAACGTGCCACCTGGTCATTAGTTGACTTGGTCCATTCATTCTCCCCTGTCATGAGTTCCTGTAACTCCGTATTAGCAGAAATAATAGCTAATGGGGTTTTCAATTCATGACCAGCATTGGTGATAAAACGTCGTTGCTTTTCGTAGTTTCGAATGAAGGGACGAATGACGATTCCTGATAAGGCACTGACAATGACGACAAAAAAGATAAACCCAAACAGTGATAAGAGGATAGAAAGACTGAGCAGGGCTTGGGAAGAATTGTAATAAGAGGTCGTGTCCAGGAAGACCACCAGAATCTTATCTTTGCTGACTTTGCTAACCTGATAACTGAGATTAATATTTTTATCTCTAATTGTTCCAAGAGTATTCGTCATACGGCTAGCTGCAAGTGCATAGCTAACAGCTTCTTCATCATCTATTAAAGAAGTATGGCTGGTATCCTGACTGACCACTTTATCACCAGATAAGGTCACACTGAAAAAACGAAAACTATCCGATGGAATTTCATGCCCTTGATTGGTCTCAATTTTTTTAGTTTTTCCGAAACTACCATTATTTTCTGTAAGCGTGTTGAGAACCTTACTAATTTCCTGTTCTGTTTGAAAGGACCTCACAGTATTGATGATTCCCACTGTAAAAACCAAGATAAAGAGAATAGCCAAGGAAGCAATCGTAATAAATTGAAGTCGTAAACGTCTAAACATGAACTACTCCTCTCTAATTGGCAAAAAGGCAAAAGTCACCACCCTTTTCACCAAGAATGCTGATATCAGCCTGGATGGCTTGCAATTTCTGACGCAAATAGGAAATATAGACCCAGACAATCGATTCGTCCACATCTTCCTCATCATCCCAGATGGTCTTAAAAAGGTGCTCAGTCGTTAATTTCTTGGCAGGATTGAGCATGAAGTGAGCCATTAACTTGGTCTCTCTGCTCGAAAGTCTAATGGCGTTACCAGCTACCAACTCCTGTTCCTCCTGATCCAAACGTACAGAACCAAGTGTCAAAATTTTGGCAGTGAAGCTCTCACTCACACGACGCTCTAATGAGCGCAGACGTGCCAAAAGCTCCTTAAGGGAAATAGGCTTGGTCAAGTAATCGTCTGCCCCAGCATCAAGCCCGGTCACGCGATCATCAATTTCAGCCATAGCTGTCAACATAATGACATGCGTCCTGTTCCCAGAGGAGCGAATCTCTTCCAGGGCCTCAATACCTGTTTTGATAGGCATCATAATATCCATAATCATTACTTGATAGGCATTCTGTGCAGCTAAATCAACAGCCTCTTGCCCATTAAATGCTTGATCTACCTCATAACCTTGATGCTCTAGGGCTGCCTTATAAACTCGAGAAAGAGCCTCTTCATCCTCAGCTAGTAGAATTTTCAAAGCCATTCTAGTCCCCTCCTTCTTGAATTAAGTTACGGATGGTCTGCATGGTCAAATCACATGAAGCTAATTCATCCGCACAACGCTTAAGCTCACGGGTAATCATTTCTGGATTCTTGATGTCATGCTTGTACTTCATCTGATGCTCCAAACTGGCCCACGAATCCTGAGCGATGGTCCGAAGCTGAACCTCAACAAAATAGGTCCCTCTCTCATTTCCTAGCACATCTGGAAACTCGGTTTCGATTTCCAAAATGAGGTGGTAAGAACGATAGCCATTGGGCTTAGCATTTAAAATGTAATCTTTCTCGTTATAAATAGAAACGCCAGGGATATCCTTGATAACATCAATAGTTTTGTAAATATCATCGACAAAACCACAAATAATTCGAATCCCAATACTGTCACGAATTTCCTTGAGAGCAGATTGGCTGGTTTCAGGCAAATTTTTCCTACGACACTTTTCACGCATAGAATCGCTTTCTTTGATTCGTGAAATAAAATGTTCATAGAGTTTAAAGCCTGTTTCTTTTTTGCTAGTTATATTAGCCGCAATAATCGGGTCTGTTATTTCTTGTAAAATCTTGGGGAGATACTGAGCATATTCCCCATAAATACTTGGAGTTGACATATAAACCTCCTCTAATAGCGTTTCCTAATTATAGCATAGTTAGGCTTAAAAATAAGGAATGAGCCAGACAAGAAGGACTCTAAAGCTAAGAAAAAAATCCAGCCGAAGCCAGATTTATTTTGCTTATCTAAGTTTAATTAACGCAAGGCTATGCATCAAGTGATTTAACAAAAGGCCAGTTGCCTAGTTTGTGTGTTTCATAGGTCAAGACCTTATAACCACATTGCTTGTAGCCATTTTTCTCGTAGAAAGGTACATTGTAATCACGATTGGTAATCAAACCAAGACTGCGACCGCCTGTACTACGTACAAAAGGTTCAACCCCTTCAAGCAAGAAACGACTCCCTATCCCTTTTCTTTGATAATCTGGAGTCACCGCCAACATCATCAAGTACCAGTCGTATTCTGCAGAATCTTCCAGATGTCTTTCGGACTCTTCAACAAAGTTAAAATACTTGAACAACTTGGTGATGCTTATAAAACGGAAAAGCTTGGTCGCCCCATTTTGAAGATAATTAAGCATAGAAATCGTCTGATGCTGTAAAATAGCTGCCGCAACAATGCGACCGTCCTTTTCAGCCACCAAACATGAGTCCCGTTTAATCGCCAAACGCACCAATATTTCCTGCAAGGCTAAGACAAATTCCTTATACTGTTCAGGCTTCTTTAAATTACTGGCAATCATTGAAAGATAGGGGTAATCTTCAAAGGCATCGGCACATACTTGTGCAACTTCCTGAACTTCGTCTAGTCTTGCTTTGCGATATTGCATCATAATCTCCTAATCTGTCTGTTTTTTTCAGTATAACACAAAACGCATGACTGACAGTCATACGTTCTATGGATTTTTGTAAAATCTTATAATTTTATAAGAAAAGTTTAGGCAACTTCTTCTGTAAATTGACTATTATAAAGATCAGCATAGAAACCATCTGCTGCCATGAGCTCATCATGATTGCCCTGTTCAATAATGTTACCATCTTTCATCACAAGGATAAGGTCAGCATTTCGAATGGTTGATAAGCGGTGGGCAATAACAAAGGAAGTTCGCCCTTCCATAAGCTTGTCCATGGCTTTTTGAATCAATTCTTCTGTTCGGGTATCAACCGATGATGTCGCTTCATCCAAGATAAGAAGAGGGGCATCCTTAAGAAGCGCACGTGCAATGGTCAAGAGCTGCTTCTGTCCAACTGATAAGGTCACAGAATCATCCAAATAAGTATCATAACCCTTTGGAAGTGTGGTAATGAAGTGGTGAACACCGACGGCCTTGGCTGCAGCAATAACTTGCTCGTCAGAAATATTCTCTTGGTTGTAAATCAAATTATCACGAATAGTACCTTCAAAGAGCCAAGTGTCCTGAAGCACCATAGAAAATTGGTCATGAACGGTTTCACGCTTCATGTCGTTAGTATCCACACCGTCAATGGTGATACGACCTTGGTCGATGTTATAGAACTTCATAAGCAGGTTAACAATAGTCGTCTTACCAGCACCCGTTGGACCAACGATCGCAATCTTTTGACCTGGTTTAGCAAGAGCTGAAAAGTCATGAATAATAGTCTTTTCAGGAGTATAACCAAAGGAAACATGGTCAAAGACTACTTGACCTTTAGTATCTGTCAACTCAGCTGTCTTAGCTGACTCGTCGTCCATATCTTTTTCTTCCAAAAATTCAAAGATACGACCAATGGCTGCAGTAGCTGATTGGAGTTGTGTAATTCCTTGGGCAATTTGAGAAAGAGGTTGTGAGAAGATACGAACATAGGTCATGAAGGCTACCACATCACCAATAGTCAAGCTACCATCAATAACTTTGATAGCACCTACAAGACAGACCATGACATAACCAAAGTTCCCAATGAAAATCATAAGTGGCATCATAATACCTGAGATAAACTGTGATTGCCACATCGATTTATAGAGTTTATCATTAAGCCCCTTAAAAGCTTGACTACTTTCTTCAGATGCATTGTAACTCGTTACAACTGCTTGACCTGTGTAGATTTCTTCAATATATCCATTAATGTTAGCCAAATTTTCTTGTTGACGTTTGAAAAGGGGTTGTGAGAAACCCATGATGAAGGCTACTAGAACAAATCCTATCAAGACAGAACCAATCGCAGTGAAAGCCATAGTGACATTTGAGTAAAACATCATAATAATGGCTGCGACCAAGAGAACACTTGAAGTAATTAGGGTACCCAGACCTTGACTAAGAGATTGTCCCAAAAGGTCAACGTCATTAGTCACACGAGAGAGGGTGTCCCCTTGAGAATGACTGTCAAAATAATTAAGGGGAACACTATTGATTTTCTTTTGGATAGCTGTACGAAAACGTTGTGAAAAGCGTTGTGTAACCGTCGCAACCGTAAAGCTTTGTAAGTAACCCACAATCGCTGAAATAGCATAGAGAATAGCCAAGGTCATAGCAATACTTGTCACCTTATCCAAATCAATACCTGGAATCGTCCCCATTTTGGTAGGTGTAATACCTTCAGTAATAGTATTGGTAATTTCTTTAAGCTTATCTGGTCCAATAACTGTAATGACTGCTGAAATAATTGCTCCAACAATCGCAAGGACAAAGGGAATTGGGAAACCTTTAATATAGGGTTTTAAGCGTTTATAGGACGATGTTTTTGGCTTATTTTCCATTTTCTAACTCCTCCTTAGACAATTGTGAATAAGCAATTTCTTGGTAAACCTCATTGTTAGCCAAGAGTTCCTTGTGGGTTCCTTGCCCGACTACTTTACCTTGATCAAGTACCAAGATTTGATCAGCATCCATAATAGTAGAGATACGTTGAGCAACAATCAACTTGGTCATATCTTGTGTTTTTTCAGACAATTCTTGACGCAGTTTACGATCGGTCTTATAGTCCAAAGCTGAGAAGGAATCGTCAAAAATCAAGATTTCAGGCTTACGGGCAAGTGCACGCGCAATAGCCAAACGTTGCTTCTGGCCACCTGAGAAGTTAGACCCCACTTGAGCCACTTCTGCCTTAAGTTGGCCTTCTTTATTTTCAACAAAGTCTTTTCCTTGAGCCAATTCGAGAGCTTCCCAAATCTTAGCGTCATCTAGGGGACTATTATTGCTCGTTCCCATTGTCATATTTGACGTGATATTACCTGAGAAAAGCACAGCCTTTTGTGGAATATAACCGACTATATTGTGCAAGGTTTCGTGGTCATAATGTCGTACATCCACACCGTCAACCTTGATAGTTCCTTGCGTGGCATCATAAAATCGTGGGATAAGGTTGACAAGCGTTGATTTACCAGATCCAGTCGAACCAATAAAGGCAACCGTGTCACCCTTTTTAGCTTTGAAGCTAACATGCTCCAAAACAGGCTCTGAAGTTTCAGAATAACGGAAGGAAACATCATCGAATTCGACAGTGCCCACGTCTTTAGGTTTTTCAGAACTATTTTCAGGGTAAGAGACTGAAGATTGGGTATCTAGAACTTCATTGATACGGCCAGCTGCTACAACGGCACGTGGAAGAAGGAAGAAAACGACAATCATCATCATGAATCCCATAACAACCTGCATGGCATAAGACGAATAGACAACCATATCTGAGAAGAGATGGACCTTGTCTTCCATGGCACCAGCAATTTTCGTTGGATCTGTTGGAATCTTAACATCTTCAATCAGATGCGCACCAATCCAATAAATAGCCAGTGTCAAACCGCTGGATACAGCAGTCATTACCGGTGTTAGCAAAGCAAAAGAACGACCGATAAATAGGTTGTTTTGGGTCAAATCAGTATTTGCCTTTTCAAATTTATCCTCTTGATAACTTTCGGCATTGTAGGCACGCACCACACGAATTCCTGTAAGAGATTCACGCGTTACGCTATTCAGTTTATCGGTCAGAGTTTGAATCAAGCGTTGCTTAGGCATAACCATAATTAAGAGGAAAAGCATGAGAATAGCAATCACTGCCACAGCGACAAGCAAGGCAAGGAGCCAATTTCCATTTTTATCGGCAATATTTGTAATCGCCCAAATGGCCATGATAGGCCCCTGTGTAATGACCTGTAGTCCCATGGTCAGTACCATCTGTAATTGGGTAATATCATTTGTCGTGCGGGTCAAAAGACTAGGAATGGAGAATTTCTTAATCTCGGCATCCGAAAAATCTAGAACTTGATGGAAGATATCATCACGAAGACGGGTTGTAAAACTTGCTGCTGTTCTGGCAGCTAGGAAACCAACCACTACTGAGGCCATAAACCCCGCAAAAGACATTAAAAGCATTCGCATCCCTGGGGCATCTGTATTCCAGGCAAAAATATCCGACGCCTTAGTCCCCTTGGTTGATAAGAGGGTCGTAATGTCAGACATATAGTCTGGAATTTTCAAGTTTAGATAGACGTTCAAACAAACAAATATCACAGCTAAGATAATCATGCTTAACTCTTTTGCTGTCAAACGTTTAAAAATTTTAAACATAAGTTACTCCTTATTTTTTTCTAAATTCTTATGAATTTGGTGAAAGACCCGAAAAGCTGTTTCAGCATCCTCTTTCGAAATGCCTTCTAATAACTGTTCATGGATAGCCTCTCGGAAATGTCCAACATCTTGGGCCTTCTTTTTACCCAAGTCTGTCAGATGAACATACTTGTAGCGTTTGTCCTTGTCCGATGTCACCAATTCAACAAAACCATTTTTCTCCATACGTTTGACCAGATTACTAGCCACAGACTTGGAAATAGATAGTCTTTTCTCGATATCTTTGATAAATATTTCTTTATCTTGGTTCTCAAACAAGTACCTGACAGCAAATCCTTGTGGGCCGGCTAAATGTTCAACACCGTGGACCTTCCCTAACTCTTGCACGCGAGATTCCATAGCATTGATGATTTCTCTGAAGTCACTAAAAGGATCTTTTCCATGCATCACAAGTTCCTCCTTAAATAATTCTCATGGAAACTATTTTAGTTCTTATGAGAACTATTGTCAAGAAGAAAAGTTCTTATGAGAACTAAAAAAGAGTGAAAAAGAATATTGCTTTCCACTCTCACTCCCGTAACTGTGATTATTAAGGCTTTGGACTCTAAAACCTAACAACGCTTGAGCTAGGCTATCTAAATAATAATACCCTCCAAATGGTCCAATTCATGTTGAATAATTTGGGCTGGCATGCCAGAAAAACTTAACTGTTTAGGCATCCATTGTTCATCTAAATAAGCTACCTCAATCGACTCATAACGTCTGGTTGGACGACTTCCTTCTAAAGATAAACAAGACTCCTCTGTTTGAAAAGGTGAGGATTTGCTGACTAAAACAGGATTAAACATGACTAGATTAACAAAACCGATATTTACGATAATGACACGCTTTTTAACGCCAATCATATTGGCAGCCATACCCACACAGGCATCCTTATGAAACTCCAATGTATCACGCAAATCTTTAGCCAAATAGAGGTCTTCTTTAGTCGCTTCTGTCGATTTTTGTCCAAGGAAAAAGACATCCTTTACGATAGTTTTTATCATCTATTTACTCCCTTCTCTTATCTAAACTATGAAATGATATATCCTTCTTTTATCGGAACCAAAGGTCTTCATTCCAAATAAATCACCTTGACCTATTATATCAAAAGGCCCACCCTCTAGTAAAACAGACAAAAAAAGAAACCCGCAGGCTCCTTTTTAGTCATCTTTCTTCACTCTATACAAATAACCAATAAAAACCAAAAGACTAATAGTTGAAACACTCATTGCCACTTTAGCAACTGTAGTATAGCTATAGGTCAAAACAACACCATGTTTACCTGGTGGTAAGACTAGATTAGTTGGATTCTTTTCCTTAGCTAAGTAAGTGGTTACTCGCTTCCCATCAATCCTTGCTTCTTGTCCTTTGTAGTAGAAAACTGGCAACGACAAGACCTTAGATTCTTTAGACTCGTTGGTCACCGTAAGTGCTAGCTCGTTGGGAGAACGGCTGATGAATGGCTTGATTTCCTGATTATCCAAGAAGAGGTGTTTGTCAAAGACAAAGCCAAAAGGCACTTCTTTATTGGTATAATCCCCATTTATATTTTTATAAGTTCCCTTGGCCAGCATTTCTCTCATGACTTTTGTATGACTTGGCAATATATTCTTTGCTTTAGTCATCTTATCTTGAACAGTAACAATCTGAAACATATTTAGACAAAGACCTAACAAGACAAGTATTGTCGATGCCTTTATAGAAATATTTTCTAAGATATTCGCCAAAGCTAAACTGAAGAAAAGCAGAGCAAAACTCCATAATCTCCAAGGAAATTGAAGGTTGGACACTGGACTTGCCTGTAAGAACTGCCAAGGAAAACTTTTCAAGGTTAAAAAAGCTAAAATAAGAGAAATAAAAAGGTAAATTCTAGCTTCCCCAACCTTAACAAACCGCTTAGTAAAAATCAGGCTTAGCACTAGGCCCAGGAGGTAGAGAAGATTAACTGATGGAGTCCTTAAATCACTTTTTAGAATCAACTCCCAGTTGTCTGCCAGATTCAAAGCAGTCTTTGATAGGAGCGGTTTAAAAGTCGTTCGTAGAGTGACATACTTGAATTGCTCTATCATAGGAACAAAGAAAGCTAGAGACATACTAAGAGTGACAAGGGTGGCCTTAAGAAAACCTAGGACACGTTCTTTTTTATTATCCCAAATCCAAAAACTAGTTACCACCGCAAAGAAAATCCCAACAGAAGCCAAAAGGACCGATAAGACATGGGAATAAACTAAACCAAGCATCCCAAGAGTCAAGATCCACCATTTCTTGTAATCTCCAAAAGTTATCAAACGAACGCCAACGAAAACTAGAGGTAGAAAAATCATCGCTAGCGTTTCGCCAACGGCTGCCCGGTAATAAGAATTGTGCAAGAAATACCCCGAAAAGAGATAAAAGGTAGAAAATATCATCACCTGTTTATCAGAATATTTCAATAAACGTAATCCGTAAAAACTAAGCAAACAAGTTACAAAGCGAACAAGAAACTGAAAACTCATCCAGGCTACAAAGACCGACTGAGTCAGCTTATAGATTATGAAAATAGGATAATAAGTTAACCAGGGATAGAAGGTATTGATTAATTGTCCGGTCCCTCCATTAGTCGTAAAATTGATAGGACTCTTCCAGACAGTATCCAAAGATAACAGTCGGTTAATGTGAAAGACAATATCATCACCATAAAGCTTGTCCCTAAAAAAGAACATAGGCAGTATTGACACCATACTGATTAAGAAACTTATTAGAATGATTGTCTGATTAGTATACTTCTTCTTTTTTACCCCACAGGGACCCTTTCCAACACTCAAAATTATTCCTCTCGTATTCTAATTCATAAAAATCTGCTCTAGAAAGAGATTTCTTACAAGGTCATTATACCAAAAAAAGCACGGAACTCCTCTTCCTCCTAAGTCTGTCTAAACAAAAAAAGAAACCCGCAGGCTTCTTTTCTTATTTTATCGAGAGGCTTATTAATTAGGTCAAGGCTGTTAATTAAACAATACCTTGAGCTGACATAGCGTCTGCAACTTTAAGGAATCCAGCGATGTTGGCTCCCACAACAAGGTTACCTTCATGACCAAATTCTTTAGCAGCTGCTGCAGCATTTTCGTAGATACCTTTCATGATATCGTAAAGTTTAGCATCAACTTCTTCGAATGTCCATTGTGTACGTCCGCTGTTTTGTGCCATTTCAAGAGCTGATACAGCAACACCACCGGCGTTAGCAGCCTTGGCAGGACCAAATGATACACCAGCTTTAAGGAAGACATCAATAGCTCCCAAAGTTGAAGGCATGTTAGCACCTTCTGAAACAGCCAATACACCATTTGCTACAAGTGTCTCTGCATCTGTTTCATCCAATTCATTTTGAGTTGCACATGGGAATGCCAAGTCAGCTTTGATAGACCAAACTGTCTTTTCACCACCAGCAGGTGTGAAGGTTGCATTTGGACGAGCTTCTGCATATTTAACGATACGTTCACGTTTAACTTCTTTGATTTCTTTCAACAAGTCAACGTCGATTCCATCTGGATCATAAACAAAACCAGATGAGTCAGAACATGTTACAGCTTTAGCACCTAGGCTTTGCAATTTTTCAATAGCGTAGATGGCAACGTTACCAGCACCTGAAACAACTGCTGTTTTACCGTTAAAGTTTTCACCACGTGCATTAAGCATTTGTTCTGCAAAGTAAACAGCACCGTAACCAGTTGCTTCTGTACGAGCAAGTGATCCACCCCAGTTCAAACCTTTACCAGTAAGAACACCTGTGTATTCATTACGAAGACGTTTGTATTGGCCATAGAGGTAACCAATTTCACGTCCACCAACACCGATATCACCTGCAGGTACGTCTGTATCTGCACCAATGTGTTTGCTCAATTCAGTCATGAAGCTTTGGCAGAAACGCATGATTTCGTTATCTGATTTACCTTTAGGATCGAAGTTTGATCCACCTTTACCACCACCGATTGGTTGACCAGTCAATGAGTTTTTAAAGATTTGTTCGAAACCAAGGAATTTAATGATTGATTGGTTTACTGATGGGTGGAAACGAAGACCACCTTTGTAAGGACCAATTGCTGATGAGAATTGTACACGGAAACCACGGTTTACTTGTACTTGTCCTTTATCGTCAACCCATGGCACACGGAATGAAACGATACGTTCTGGTTCAACCAAACGTTCCAAAAGGTTTTCTTCAATATATTTAGGATATTTATCGAAGACAGGAACAAGTGAATCGAAAACTTCTTCAACTGCTTGAAGGAACTCAGCCTCATGGCCATTTTGAGCTTTCACTTTTTCAAAAACGCTAGCAACGTACTCTTTACCTGTTGTCATATCAATGTTTCCTTTCAAATAATTACCTTAGTAATTTAATTACATGAATAGTATAAATTTTCAGAATCTTCTTGTCAAGTATTTTCTGCTATTTTTTTGATTTTTATGTTAGGTTTTATGACATAGCAAGTGATCTATCTTTTTTAAGTTACTCCTAAAAAGTTATCAATTCAACAATGTAAGCGGATTCTATTTTTCTAGTTTTTCTCCAAAATTTTTTAAACTTTTTTTCAACTTTAAGGCTAAAATAACCTAAAAACAATTTAGTAAGTTTACTATTTTACATTTACAAAGATCTCCAACTATGTTATTATGAATTTAGTAATCTTACTAAATCTTGAAAAGGATCGTTTTTTATGAAAAGAAAGCAAGTATCAGGAAAGCACATCGGCATTGTTTTTGGAACTTTCGCTCCAATGCATGTTGGGCACGTTGACCTTATTACCAAGGCAAAACGCGCTAATGACAATGTGCTCGTCATCGTAAGTGGCAGCAACACACAAGAAGATCGGGGGACACGCGCAGGCCTATCACTCAACCGCCGTTTCCGTTATGTTCGAGAAGTTTTCTATGATGATGAATTAGTCGTTGTGGATAAACTGGATGAGGCTGGGATGCCAGCCTATCCCGAGGGATGGGTACCTTGGGTTAATCGTGTCAAAGAGCTTATCTCTAAAAATACGGATAATCCTGAAAAGATTACCTTCTATGTTGGAGAGCCAGAGTACGTGACCGAGCTCAATCGCTATTATCCTCAAGCTCAGGTAGAACTCATCGAACGCTCTATTATCAACATCTCTGCTACCGAGATTCGCGACAATCCAATGGAAAATTGGCGTTTTATCACCAAGCCTTTCCGTCGTCACTTTACTCATAAGGTTCTTGTCGTGGGCTCTGCTAGCGGTGGAAAAACTACTCTTGTTAAAGATTTGGCCCGAACTTACAACGCTCCCTGCTCTCTTGAATATGCTAGGGAGTATCAAGAAAAGTATAATGTACGAGATGACGAGTTAGATACTAACGATTATATTCACCTCCTGACAGATCAATATGCCCAGACCTCTGATATCATTGATAAAGGGCAGCACTCAGGACTTATCTTTGCCGATACCAACTCAACAGTCACAAAAGTTTATATCGACTACTATTTGAAAGAAAATATTTCTAAAGAAGAATTTGATATGTTGGATCGGCTCTATCAGGTAACTCAAGCTCGTGAAAGATGGGATTTGATTTTTATAATTCTGCCAAAATCAAACTATGTGGATGATGGCTTCCGTGACATGACTATGGCTGATAGCCAAACACGTGACTGGTTTACCAAGCATCTCTTAGACCTCCTATCACCATTCAAGGATAAAATCGTTATTTTAGGGGAAAATAGTAATAGTGACAGCTTCTTTGCAGACAACTACCACAATGCCAAAAAAGCAATCAAAGAACGTCTATACATAGAGATTTAAAAGACCAATCCAACGTAATCATCACTTAAAACTTACAATACAAACATGGAGGAAACATATGACTAGAACCTTCGAAAACTCTGGTAGCGAAAAGGAATTTTTGGACATCTATCAGCGAGAGGAAATGGATAAGTACGTTAAGCCCTCAGTGACCGTTGACTCGGTCATCTTCCGCTATTATGAAGGAAGAGTCCAAACCTTACTTATCAAGCGAAAAAACCATCCCTTCATGGGGAAATACGCCTTCAGTGGTGGCTTCGTTCAGGAGCAAGAAGATCTCAATCTAGCTGTCTGTCGCGAAGTACAGGAGGAAACATCCATTACACTCAACCCTGATCATATTGAGCAACTCATTACTGTGGGAACACCTTATCGGGATCCTCGAATGTGGACCATTACAGTGGCTTACCTCTGCTTCATGACCTTCAATGACATTCAAGCGGAAAAGGCTGCCGACGATGCTGCGTCTACGCATTGGTTAGACATTGCCATGGTAGACGGTCAACTGCAACTTGTTGATGGTGATAAGACGCTGTCACATGATGACCTTGCCTTTGACCATTGGGAAATTCTCTTAACAGCTATGGAACGTATCAAGGGGCGACTCGAATACTATCCAACTATCCTTTCCATTATGCCCGAGGAAAACACCTTGACCACCTACCGCCAACTTTTTGGTACCTTCAATGAAGACTACCTCAAGATGGATTCCACAAATTTCTTGCGTCGCTTTAAACACCTCTTCCAAAAAACAGGTCGTCAGGTAGCTACTAGAACCAGAAAGGCTGCCACCTACACATATCATATCAAGCCACTCTAAAGTAAGGTCTTTGTTTGACAATTTGATACTTACATAGTAGTATTAAGAAAATTAATAAGAGGTATCCTATGAAAAGTTTTACATTGATTAGTGGAATTCTCATTACACTCTTGGGTGTCTTTTTCTTCGCTAATCCTACAAATCTTCTTGCCATCGTTGGTTGGCTATTTGCCCTAGTGATGCTAGTATCTGGTGTTTCAAGTCTCATGGTTTATTTTAAACGAGATAACGAAAACCGCTCCTTCTTCCAACTGCTTCAGAGTATCATTTCCATCGTTTTTGGTATTATTCTGCTATCAACATCAGCATGGGTGCTCTCGGGCGTAGCTGTAACCATTATCGCTTGGTGGCTTCTTGTCTCAGCATTTACGCAAGGCTTTCAAGCTTATCGCCAACGTCAATTCGGCTTCTCAGGTCAACCTGCCCTATCAATCGCCTTGATTTGTCTAGTCTTTGGACTCCTGCTCTTTAGTGCTCCGTTTTTCTCAGCCTTTCTTATTGGGCGCTTGGTAGCTTCCTTAATTATCTTCGCGGGGGTCTCTGTCCTCTCCTTTTCGTTCCGCTTGTGGTAGGAAGAAAATAGTCACTACATAAACATAAAAAAGCCTTGCAATTCACATTTGCAGGGCTTTTGTCATACTTTGATTACTAAAGAGCTTATCCTTCTAGCTCACTCAAATACTCATAGCGTTCATACTTTTCAAGCAAGGTTTCGTTAGCAGCATCCAAGTCTCGTTGGAGGGTGGCTAACTGTCCATAATCGCTAGCATTTTCAAGCATGGCTGCTTCAATCTCTTCGATTTTGGCTTCAAGGTCAGCAATCTCATCCTCGATGGTCGCCCACTCTTGTTTTTCAAAGTAGCTCATGCGTTTTTTGTCTTCTTTGACTTTCTCAACTTTAGCGCTAGCTTGCTCTTTTTCCTTCTCTAAGAGGGTTGCTTGCTCTTGGAAGAAGGCTTTTTCATCAAGGTAGTCAGTGTAGTTACCAAAGAACTCTCGCACACCACCCTCTTCAAAGGCTAGAATCTTGTTCGCCACCTTGTCCAAGAAATAGCGGTCGTGACTTACGGTAACGACAGGGCCGCCAAAACCATTGAGGAAGTTTTCCAAAACTGTCAAAGTCGCAATGTCCAAATCATTTGTCGGCTCATCCAAGAGCAGAACGTTAGGCTTTTCAATCAGAATCTTAAGTAGATAAAGACGTTTCTTTTCCCCACCAGAGAGCTTGGAGATCTGTGTTCCATGGGTAGAACGAGGGAAAAGGAATTGCTCTAAGAGCTCTGTGATACTAGTTGTTCCAACCGTTGTCTTAACCTCGTCTGCCACTTCTTGCAAGTAGTTAATGACACGCTTGCTTTCATCCATGTCCTTAATTTGCTGCGAGAAATAACCAATACGTACCGTCTCACCAATATCCAGAACACCAGCTGTGGGCACAAGGTCGCCATTAATCAGATTGAGCAAGGTCGATTTCCCGACACCATTATCCCCAACAATACCGATACGATCACGGTTTTGCATGATAAGATTGAAATCACTGAGAATTTGTTTGCCATCTTCATAAGCAAAATCGACATGCTCAAAGTTAACCACCTTCTTACCAATACGGCTAGTCTCAAAATTAATTTCAAGATCGTCATTATTAACCGTTTGGTGAACCTCACCCTTAAGCTCCTTAAAGCGATTAATACGAGCTTGTTGCTTGGTCGCGCGTGCCTGTGGTTGCGTTCGCATCCATGCCAACTCCTGCTTATAGAGTTGCTTTTTCTTGTGAAGAGCCGCTGCATCTCGTTCATCTTGTTCAGCCTTTAGACGCACATAGTCTTGATAATTTCCCTGGTATTCAATCAGATTAGCCTGGTCTAGCTCAAAGATACGTGTGGCCACATTGTCCAAGAAATAACGGTCGTGGGTAATAAAGAGGACCGTTTTTTTAGAAGACTTGAGAAAATTAGTCAACCAAGCAATAGTATCAATATCCAAATGGTTAGTTGGCTCATCCAAGAGCAAGAGATCTGCATCATTCAAGAGAACCTGAGCCAACTGCACACGGCGACGAAGACCACCTGAGAGGTCCCCGACCTTTTGCGAGAGGTCTGACAATCCCAACTTAGACAAGACTGTCTTAACCTCGCTCTCAATGGACCAAGCATCTAGACTATCCATCTCAGCCATAACCTTCTCCAAGCGAGCCTGATTCTCCTCAGAATATTCTGCCATAAGGGTTTCATATTCTCGAATCAAAGCCATCTCACGAAGGTCTGATGACAAGACAGTTTCAAGCACCGTCTTGCTATCATCAAATTCTGGCTCTTGAGTCAAATAAGCAATCTTATAGCCATTAGCCTTGGTGAAAGGTGACACATCACCATCAAAACCAATACGCTCAGATACAACATCTAGCAAGGTTGTCTTACCTGTCCCATTGACACCAATAATCCCAATACGATCCAAATCATGGATAATGAATGAAATCTCTTTAAAAACCGTCTTATCTCCAACGGACTTGGTTAATTTTTCAACAATAAAATCTGACATCTTACTTCCTTCTTACAAATAACACCGCTACGGATCCTACGCATGCTCTGTAGCGGTGTGTCATTTTTATCACGTCTCTAGACTTATTTCATAGCTTGAACAAAGGCTACAATGGCTTCCTTGTCATTAGCTAGCTTCCCATCAACGATGGTATTTTCTATAGCCTTAAGTGCACGACCAAGGTCTGGACCAGGTTTGAATCCCAGCTCCTTCATCAGTGTGCCACCATTCACAACGATTTCGTGCTTATCATGGATGAGCAACTGGCCATCCAACTCGGCAATACGCTCATAATCGACGTCCAAGCCCTGAGCCCGTCTCAAGGTTTCAGCCTCCTCTAAGAGTTCCTTACCATACTGATAAACATCTTGCTTGGTCACAGCTCTCTCCAAACGGAAATTGAAAATGTCAACCAGGGACTGAACTGTCTTTTGGAAATTAACAGATGTCTTCCATTTTTTAAGAAAAGAGCGTGGATTATCGTGCTTGAGAGCCAGAAGAGTTGCCGCCCAGGCCTGCTCAGAACTTGTAAATCTAAAGTCATCAGCATAATCTGATACAAAAGACTGCCATTTCTCTGCTGTCTCTTGAAAATCTGGAAGATACTGATAAGCCTTAGTTGCTAGAAGTGCCTTGATTCCTTTTTTCCAATGTGGTGCCAAGAGCAACTTATCAAATTCGATGAAACTTCGCTCAATCGAAATCTTTTCCAAAAGAGGAGCATAGCTGGTCATAGCCTCAAAGGTCTTTTCTTCAATATCGAAATCTAAGCTCGCTGCAAAACGTAGGCCCCGCATGATGCGAAGAGCATCCTCGTTAAAGCGTTCCTCAGCCTTACCAACAGCCCTTAAGACACGGTTGTCCAAATCAGCAAGACCATTGAACTTATCAATAATCTCAGCATTTTCATTAAGAGCAAAAGCATTGACTGTAAAATCACGACGCTTAAGATCCTCTTCCAATGAACGCACAAAGGACACGCTAGACGGACGACGGTAATCCACATAGACGTCCTCTGTTCGGAAGGTCGTCACCTCATACTCACCGCCATTTTCCAAGACCAAAACGGTCCCATGCTCAATACCAATGTCTACCGTACGCTCAAAAATCTGTTTAGTCTCCTCAGGATAAGAAGACGAAGCAATATCAACATCGTGAATAGGACGGTTGAGAAGGGCATCGCGGACCGATCCACCAACAAAGTAAGCCTCAAACCCTGCAGCCTTAATTTTCTCTAATATTGGTAAAGCCTTCTGAAATTCAGAAGGCAAATAACTTAATCTCATAGTAAATGTTCCAAACCATAAACAAGCTGATTACGTTTAACAACTTCTTTAATCCCAAGATTAACACCACCCATAAAGGAAATGCGGTCGTAAGAGTCGTGACGCAAGGTCAATCCTTCTCCTTGGGCACCAAAGATAACCTCTTGGTGAGCCACAAGACCTGGCAAACGCACACTGTGAATACGGAAACCATCAAACTCCGCACCACGTGCCCCAGCAAGTGTTTCCACCTCATCCTCAGCTCCCTGACGTTTAGTCTCGCGAACCTCACGAATAAGTTCAGCCGTTTTCACTGCTGTACCTGAAGGTGCATCTTTTTTCTTGTCATGGTGAAGCTCAATGATTTCAAGATCTGGGAAATATTTGCTAGCTTCTGCCGCAAACTTCATAAGAAGGATAGCACCAATAGCAAAGTTAGGCGCAATCAAACCACCAATAGACTTGTCTTTAGAAAGGTCTGTTAATTCCTGAATTTGTGCTTCAGTAAATCCTGTTGTACCCACAACTGGTGCAAAACCATTCTCCAAAGCAAAACGAGTATTTTCATAGGCAACAGCAGGCATAGTAAAATCCACCCAGACATCTGCATCAAAGCCAACCAAATCCGCTTTATCTGTGAAGACAGGAATACCGTCCACTTCTTTTTCTGTCGCAAATGGGTCAAGCAAGGCAGCCAAAGTCAATTCGTCATCTCCCTTGACCATCTCAACCGCAGTTGAACCCATTCTTCCTTTAAATCCAGCAACAATAACTTTAATAGACATGTCATTTTTCCTCTCTATTGATCTTAATCATAGACAAGCCCCATCCCACATGGATAGTACTTATTTGGTAAATTTAGGTGTTAGACCTAACACTAGTGCTCCTTCACCCAAGTGTGTCGCAATTACGGCACATAAGGATACCACTGTTGAAACGCTAATTCCCTGTACTTCTAGCTGTCTTTTAAATTCCTCAGCTTTTTCAGGAGCATTAGTGTGAAGGATACTAAGCTCCATTTCACGATTTTCCTCAGCTAGGGCAACCAAACGTTTCACAGCTTTCTTCTCTGTACGCACCTTTTCAAAAACAACGATTTTTCCTTCGTCATTAAAATTCAAAATAGGTTTGATAGACAAAAGATTTCCTAAAATCGCCGAACCATTCGACAAACGACCACCCTTAACCAGATGATTAAGATCATCCACAAGAATATAGGCCGTCGTTTGGCCAACTTGCTCCTCAAGCTTCTTCAAAATGTTCTCAAAAGACATTCCTTGGGCTGACCAATGCAAAACGTTTCTCACCATAGCTCCCATAGGAGCTGCTGTGATTTTTGTATCAGGAAAAGCAATCTTCAACTTGGCATGGTCCTCAATCAAAAACTGACTATTAGCCCAAAAACCAGAGATTCCTGAAGAAAGGAAAAGCCCAATAACATGGGTATAACCTTCCGCCTCCAACTCCATAAGCAAGTTATCCAAGTCAGCTAGATTTGGTTGTGATGTCTTGAGCAGTTCCCCAGAGTTTGCCATTTGTTCATAAAACTGATTGACATCCAAGTTTTTTCCTTCAACAAAAGGCTGCCCCTCAATGATGACTGGAATATCTAAAACATAAACATCAGCATGGCCCTGAATCTCAGCAGGGAGATTAACCGATGAATCCGTAATAACTGCAAGAGACATCTTAGAACTCCAAGTTGATACCTGGGCGATCCAAGGCAATTTCAGTTACTTCATAAGTCAAACGTTGAAGCGTATCCAAGAGCGGTGCAGCCAAGGCTTCTGCTTCTTCTTGTGAGAAGTCTTTTGGTTCATTGACGATACGGTTTTGAATATGGTCCATTTGAGAAACAATCCCTGAGATAACAAACTCATCACGGACAATCATAAATTGCAAAACAGCTACAACAGACGTATTGTTAGCTTCTTCATCTTTATTGTGCAACTGGAAAGTTACTTCAACATTTGTTTTAGGCACACCATTCTCTTTTTCCCACTCATGGTTACGAACATCATAGTGGTAACGGTTAACAAATACTTTTTCGCGAATTAAATCCATTAGTCATATTCTCCTTGATACAATTACTCTTTATTATAGCATAAATATGCTTTATTATGGGAATATTATTGACAGAAAAATGAGTATTTAGACTGAGTTTGACAGCAATAATAATCACTAGAAAAGTAGGAGCTTTGATTTAGGTCTAAGAACACTAAAATAAGGCTCCTTCATCAGAAAAGAGCCTTACATTGATAGCTAACAGTCCCTCAAAGAACGTTTCTGCTGTCCCTGTTCATCAAAATTCTCAGGAGCTAGCCAATTCTCAAATCGTTTCTTAAGCACTGGCCACTCACTGTCAATAATCGAGAACCAGTCCGTATCACGGCTACGTCCCTTATAGATAGCATGGTTACGAAAACGCCCCTCATAGGTAAACCCTAAACGCATGGCTGCATTGGCAGAAGGGCGGTTGAGACTATCACATTTCCACTCATAACGACGATAGTTAAGATCTTCAAAGACATATTTCATAAGCAGGTATTGAGCTTCTGTAGCTGCTCGAGTCTTTTGTAAGGCAGGTGCTAAAATCACTCGCCCCATCTCAACACTGCGATTTTTCGGTGTAATAGCCATGAGTGAAAAGGTTCCTAGAACTTTACCTGAAGCCTTATCCCTAATGGCAAAGAAATAAGGATTCTGGGATTGCTCATAATCCTCCAAACACTGACGTACAGCTTCTTCAGATTCAAAAGGGTCCGCATACATATAGGTCCAATCCGAAAGAATCTGATTAGTAAAGTAAAAGTCTAAAATGTCCTCATAATGCTCTGCCACTGTCAAATGTTCAACGCTACAATAACGACCTTCTAATAGAGCAACATCTGGCATTTTACCCGGACTAGCATCTGCTAGACTTGGCCCTACTTCTTGTTGGTAGTGATTTAAAGGCATAGGATTCTCCTTTTTTCATAAAGAAAAGCCTACACAAAAGTGCAGACTTTAGCTTAATTATTTAGCAACTGGGTATACAGATACTTGTTTTTTGTCGCGACCTTTACGTTCGAAACGTACAACACCTTCAACTTTAGCGAAGAGTGTATCGTCACCACCACGGCCTACGTTTACACCTGGGTAGATGTGTGTACCGCGTTGACGGTAAAGGATTGATCCACCTGATACAGTTTGTCCATCAGCTGCTTTAGCACCAAGACGCTTAGCTTGTGAATCACGACCATTGGAAGTAGAACCCCCACCTTTTTTGTGGGCGAAAAGTTGCAAGTTTTCAAGAGTTTTCAACATAAGATTGTGTCCTTTCTTAGTGATTAGTCGCTAACTTACGCGTTGATAGCGTTGATAACAACTTTTGTATAAGGTTGACGGTGACCTTGTTTACGGTGGCTACCTTTTTTAGGTTTGTATTTGAAAGTAACAACTTTCTTTTGTTTACCTTGTTTTTCGATAGTTCCGACAACAGTAGCTCCCTCAACAACTGGAGTACCTACTACAGTTTTATCACCACCGACAAGAACAACTTCGTTAAAAGTTACTTCTGATCCAGCTTCAGCGTTGATTTTTTCAACGTAGATCGCTTGACCTACTTCAACTTTAACTTGTTTTCCACCAGTTTTGATGATTGCGTATGTGCTCATGATGCACCTCCTATTAAAATTTTTAATGTGTCTGAGGTTTCCCTCTGTGAAGACTCGCCTAGTACTGCGGGGACGAACCCACTTGCAAACAGTAGTCGTGCGGTTGCACAGGACGTGCATTTAGTCAACGTTACAATTCTATCATTTTTTCCTTCTAATGACAAGAGAAAAAGTTATTTTGATTATTCTTATTCTGTCAATTTAAGTTTAATACCCTAATACTCTATCTACTCCACTCTTACACCATGCTTACCTAGGAAAGTCTTAGCTAGAGCTCGCTCCAGATCAACTAAGGAAAGTCTCTTATCCGTTGTCAAAATTTGATAGCGTTCACTTCCTTCAAAATAGAAGTGATTCAATGCCTGATAGCCATTTCGTTTATAAAATGCTAAACGTTTTAGACGTTGAGCCCGATTAGAGACTTGCTCCTCATCCATAGGTTCAATCGTAAGCACACACGGTCGTTCTCCTGCTTTTTTCTTAACTTGTGCCAAAATCTGACTACCGTAACCCTGAGACTGTTTACTTTCCTCAACCGCAAGAAAGAGTAGGTAGACCAGGTTATCAGTACAAATTGCATAGGTAAAACCAATAAAAACTTCTTGATCAAAATAAGCCAAGAAAGATTGTCCATTTTTCAAACTGTTCCAAGACAATTGCCAGAGTGGGAGCCTCTCCTCCACAGGAAAAGCCGCTTCATAAAGTGAAGCGACCTTCTTGAATGTTGGTGTCAGAGGATAAATGTTACGAACCTCTAGTGTCATTTCCCTAACCAATAACCTTCTTATAATCTTCTGGTGTCGCCACATGAGCATGCTCACGTTGACGATCAAGCAAGTGACTAAGGAAGTCACGGTTGCCCAAAGCTTCTTTAAGGGTTTGTTTAAATTGCCCAGCATTCATAGCTGAGAAAATATTGCTTGGTGCAGTATAATCTGGACCATGGCTTGTGTTCGTGAAAGCCAGGATAAGCAGGTTATTTTCAAAGGCAGCACGTGTCGCTGACAGGATTTCATTTTGGTGGTTAATATCTAAATAGAAATCAGCCTCTTGATAGAGACGCTTAACCTGTTCTGTTGTAATATTCGGATAAAGGCTAACATTACTATATTTAGCTAAATCCATCAAACGACTTGACATTTCAGTGATTGCACCAATATGGTAGTGCATGGTAGGCACTTCACTAACAATGTTTTCCAAGTGTTCAATCTGATCTGAGTTGGTCAAGATCAGTGCTTGATTTTGGAAATTATTCTGACGAGCAAATGGATACATGAATCCGAGAAAGGCCACGCGAGAAGCCTGCTCTGGACTAACCAACTTTAGAAGATTCGTATATGCCGTGTATTCTTGCACTACAATCTTAGTTTGACGGTGATTGCTATCAAGAAGGAGGCGCATATTCCCAGGGACTGAATCAGTGATAGGCTCTTGCCAGAAGAGGACATCTTGACCAGAATTCGGAAGATTCATAGCTGTCAAGAAAGGCGTTGACAAGGAGTTATAAAGGATACGTCGCAAATCATAGCCAGCTTCTTTAAGATAAAAGACTACAAACTCCGATTTGTTTTTGAAAATGTAGACCTTGTCTTTCCAATTCAAGATAACATCTTTGGTCAAATGGTTAATGACGATAACTTCCTTGTTGTCTGGAGTGAAATAACTAGTAATGGTCGCTTCTTGCTTAACATTGTAAGTTGTTTGTGAGAAACGGTACCCCTTATTATTGTAGCGATCAGTCACACGCAGGCGACCTGACTCATCATACCAATCCACAGCTTTAACTAGACGCTGATGAGCAGGATGCGCATAGTGAATATGACCACGTTTCTTATCAAAACGGAAGATTTCCGCGTTGCTATTTGTTCCTAAAATTTCCCAGTAGTCAGGCACAGGAACCTGATTAAAGTAAAGTGCAGAACCTTGAACCTTGTCAAAACCAGTGAAATAAAGGTAAGGTGAGGTCACATCACTAGGCAGAAAGCCATCATCTGAAAGACAAACTGTTGTATTTACATAGCCAGCGACAATCAGTGAGTAATGGAGATCCCAACTACCCTGACTATAGTTTTCAAATAAATTAATCATGACTAGTCATCTCCTTTACTAAGTTAAGCCACTTCTGCTCGATTTCCTCTGTCAAAAAGCCTTTGGCAATATCATAAGAGACTTGATGAACATGATCCAAATCTGAGCGATTGAAGAAGGCTACAATTTTCTCTGCCAAGGCAGCCACGATAGCAGGCTCATCATCTTTTTCAAAACGAGGAATGAGGTAGCCATTTTCATTATCCTTGATAAAGGTTTGGTTCCCATAACGAACATCAAAACCAATCATACCTAGACCAGATCCCACAGCTTCTAGAAGTGTCAAGCCAAACCCTTCACTCTTAGAACCTGATAGGTAAAGTTCGTAGTCCTTGTAGACTTCTGTCAAGTCTTGGTGACCCTTGAGGTGGATATAATCCTGAGCTTGATTTTCCTCGATAATGGTCTTAAGCTTGGCTTCTTCAGCACCTGTTCCATAGATATCAAAGTTTACTTGCGGCAGACTTTCTTTAGCCTTAACGACAGCCTTGGCCAACCAGTCCACGTGTTTTTCATTGGCCAAACGTGAGGCTGTGATGATTGAGAATGGTTTACGCTCTCCTTCAGGCTTTCTCAGTTTATCCACACTTCCCACAGGGATGGTTACGATATGAGGTGTAAATGGTGTGTATTTATTGAACTGATCTAGCATAATGCTACGTTGACGTTCTGTCGCTGTGATAAAGAAATCAACCTTATCTGCATTGCTGAATTGGTACTCGTAGAAGTTATTCCATAAAATAGTCTTGTCTGTCACAGCATTTTCACTAAAGTGCTCTGCATGAACCACAACCCCAAGCTTAGCAGGTTTGGTGTTACGGAAAACAGCCTGTCCGGTACCAGTTGCACGGTCCAAGATGACGATATCTTGGTCAGTTAGACCAAGTTGCGACATGAAGTAAGCGATAAATTCATGCTTAGATGACAAAATCTTATCTGGAAAACGGAAGACACTATCCTTACCATCAACAATTTCATCATAAGCAACACTGCCATCCTCATTGAAGAAACGGCGTTGATAGAGGTGAGCCTTATTGTCTACCGGTGTGTAGTACTCCGTGAACATCTTAGTGTAAGAGTAAAAATCTTTACGGATTAAGCAACCACGCGATACTTTTTCCACACGGTGAACAATATCTTCACCTTCTTTACGCAAGTAGGCTGCATAGAAGATATCTTCCTTGGCACAAAAAAGCTTAACCACTTTACCATTAATCTCACGACGCGTGATGTCATAAGGAATTTCCTTTTCCAAATCCTTGACAGTATAGGTCGTTGGAGCAATTTTTAGGTCTGTAAAATAGCTGTAGAGCCAGATGAGGTCTTCATCCGCAAACCCCATGTTACGGGTCAAATCAGAAAGATTGTCCTGCAAGAACATATCCATAAAGACAAATTTGGCCTTAATACCTGTGTTTTTGAAAATTGTAGAACGATAGGCCTGGGCGTACTCAACACCACTTGATGCCCAACCGATTCCTAAATTGATGTTATAAACAGTCATGTATTTTCCTTTCTGGGTAAAAGTTCAACATCGACATTTCTTTTTCGACATACCTTACTCTAGTAGCACCTAGGCACTACTATGTTAGTACTATAGCCTCCTAGATTAGAGCAAGTCTTCAATAAGTGTATCCACTTCGTCTTGCGCCTCTTCAATAGGTGTGATTTCAGTCACCATGATTCCTGCAACCGCACGTTCAACCAAGGCGTCAACATCCATACGACGTTCATATTGTTCGACATTTTTGATTTTTGGATTAGTTTTTGGACGGTCAGGTGCAAAGATGGTACAGCAATCCTCAAAAGGTTGGATGGAAATGTCAAAGGTATCAATTTTTTGTGCCAAATCAATGATTTCCAACTTGTCCATAGTGACAACCGGGCGAATCACTGGCGTACATGTAACAGCATTAATCGCCTGCATAGACTCCATAGTCTGACTAGCAACCTGACCAAGACTTTCACCATTGATAATCACAAGGCCTCGGCGTTCTTCACGAATGCGGTCAGTAATACGCATCATAAAGCGACGTGTCAAGGTCATCAAATAAGCTTCTGGTGCTTTTTCTTTGATTTCTTCTTGAATTTCAGTAAATGGTACTTCGATGAACTGAATATTACCACCAAATTTAGTCAACTTACGGGTCAAATCTTGAGCCTTTTTAAGGGCGCCAGGGCTAGTGTAAGGAGGACTTGCAAAGTGGACAGCTTCAATATCCACGCCACGTTTAAGGGCAAGATAGCCTGCCACTGGCGAATCAATCCCACCTGAAAGCATGAGCATTCCTTTACCAGCAGTACCTACAGGTAGACCGCCTGCTCCTTTGATTTCCTCGTGAGAAATATAAGCCGCCTCGGCACGAATTTCTACCTTGAGGTTGACATCTGGTCCCTTCATCTGAGCCTTAATGTCAGGCAATACATCAAAAACTGCATTTCCTAAAGTAAGATTGAGCTCACGACTGTCGAGAACAAAGTCATGGTCACTACGTTTAGCAGTTACTTTAAAAGTGAGACCATCACGATAGAGTCCAGTCATAATGTCTTGAACAGCTTTTTTCAAGATTTCGACATCTTTTTCAAACTTATAAACAGGACTAAAGGCTTGAATACCAAAAATTTGCTTCAAAGACTCTGCTACTGGCTCGTAGTCTGTACCATTGAGGTAGATATGTCCACGGTCTCGATCAAAAGTCACTTTAACTTCTGGATAGATGGATAGGACATCTTTAATATTATTTCTAAGTTTATTGATAAAGCGCATACGGTTCTTGCCCTTAGTAGACAATTCACCATAGCGAACCATAATTTCTGAATATGTTAGTGTCATTCCTTTTCCTTTTAAATTCGAATTTAGTTTTATTGTTTAGTCGATTAAATCTTGTTATCTCACTTTTTGTGTCTTGGCGTAGACCTGCTTGAAAATCGTGAGGAACTGTTCCACCTGTCCCATATCATTGTCATCATCAAGACTGATACGAACAGCTGTTTGGGCTAACTTAGTCGGTACACCCATAGAAATAAGGGTCCCCGCTGGTTTACCCGCCTTAGATGAACATGCTGAGGTCGTTGAAATATAGATTTGATGCTCTTCAAAAGCATGGACAATAACTTCACCACGAACACCCTTGATTCCAAAGGTCAAAATATTGGGAGCAAAGTCTTCACCCTCACCTGAGAAAATAGTAATATCCTCGTACTTAGCCAATTCGTCAAAGATAATCTTTTTCATCTTGGCAATTTTAGGAAGAGAAAATTCCTCTTTGTCAGTTACCAAGCGCAAGGCCTTAGCCATACTCGCAATGCCGGCAACATTTTCAGTCGTTGAACGAAAATCTTTTTCTTGGCCACCACCAGTTAAGAGGGGAGTAATCTTTTTCCCCGCCTTTTTGTAGACAAAACCGACACCACGAACAGCATGAAACTTGTGACCAGAAAAAGTCGCAAAATCTACACGGTCAGTTAAATAGGACGATACTGGAATCTTTCCAATAGCCTGGACAGCATCCACATGAAAAGATATGGTAGGCTCATTAGCCAAGAGATCTGAGATGGCTTGAATAGGTTGAATTGAGCCGATTTCATTATTAACAGCCATAACCGAAACCAAGATCGTGTCAGGGCGTAATAATCCAGCAAGAGCTTCAACATCCACAAACCCTTGCTCATTTACTGGTGCATAAGACACCTCGAAACCATGCTCTGAAAGCCATTTGGCAGATTCTTTTACCGCAGGGTGTTCAATATCAGAAACAATGATGTGTTTGCCGTAAGGCTCTTTTTCGAAAGCTACACCTTTGATGACCCAGTTATCACCTTCGGTTCCTCCAGACGTAAAGAAAATCTCATCGGCTGATTTTCCAATGAGTTCCGCAACTTGCTTACGAGAAGCCTCCAAAATACGTGTCGCAGATGTTCCTAATTGGTGTAGGCTGGATGGGTTCCCAAATATTTTAGTAGCCACTTCTTGATAGGTTCTAAGTGCCTCTGGATAAGGCACCGTCGTGGCTGAATTATCAAAATAAATCATGATTTTTCCTCGATTTTTATTTACTATTTATTATAGCATAATTTTTTTAGCAATTTTTGCGAGAAAATCATATAATAGAAAGTACGAAATATTTTTAAGGAGAGCATCATGTCTGAAAATTACTCACGCCGTAATCATTCATCAAAAGAAGAAAAAAAATCTGCCCCAAAGGTGACTGAACACGTTACAAAAGGCTTCACTGCCTTCCAAAAAGTCCTCACTGCCGTCGGGACAATTTTGTCAATCATCGTGGCTTCAATCACCATCATGAATTTCACAGCCTCTAAAAATAAGGACACTTCTGATTCATCAGCCAATCAATCAACTGTAGTCATCAAAGAAGGCAATAATAAGACTCAAGAATCAAGCGCTACTTCATCTAGTTATGGCAATGCGACTGATTCAGAAACAGAAACAAGTAGCCAAGCAGGAACTAACACCTATTCGTCATCTGCAGATACAACAACGGGTGGCAATACGACTACCTCTTCATCAGCAGCTACTGCAGACACAACATCTGGCAATGCGACTACTGGTGGCGCAACAACTGGTGACGCCGCTTCTAACTAAGACATGTAAAAGGCTAGGAAACCCTGCCTTTTTTCTATAATCCTATGAACTATACAGAAACTCTAAATTTTATCCATTCTTTCAAGGGCAATGGCCGTCGCCCTCAACTCGAACGTATGCGTTGGCTCTTGAAACAAGCTGGAGATCCCCAGTCTCACTATCCAACGGTACATATTGTCGGGACCAACGGTAAGGGGTCAACAACTAGCTACCTACAAAATATCCTAACAAAGTCAGGCTATCAGGTCGGGACTTTCACCTCCCCTTATATTACTCGCTTCAACGAACGTATTAGTATTAACGGCACAGAAATTCCTGATAAGGATTTGATTAGCCTTGTCGCGAAAGCTCAGGTTATTCTCAATGATTTAGAAGAGCACACTAATTTTGGCAGACCAACGGAATTCGAGTTGGTCACCTTACTCATGTTCCTCTACTTCGACCTTAAACAGGTTGATATGGCTATCATTGAAGCTGGAATTGGTGGACGACTTGATTCGACAAATGTTCTTTCGCCAGAGCTTGCCATCTGTACTTCGATTGGCTTTGATCACACTGAGACCTTAGGCAATAGCCTTTTGGACATTGCCAATCATAAAGCAGGCGTCATGCGAGAAAACACACCTATCTTACTTGGTCGTGTCTCTACAGAAGTTGAACATTTCTTCAACCAAAAATCACATAACCTACAAGCTCCTTTAGCCGTCATTGATAAGGAAATCCAACTGCTTCCGAAAGACAATCAAGCGATCCAAATTTCTTATGACCATTGGGAAAGTCCAAATCTGAAACTTCCAATGTTAGGACAGCATCAAGAAAACAATGCTGGGCTAGCTGTCACTGCTGCCCATCTCCTAGCTCAAACATTTTCTAAGATTACCGATAAGAGCATCCAAGAAGGAATCGAAGAGACGCATTGGCCTGGTCGTAGTGAGTGGATAGGAAATAACATTTATCTAGATGGTGCCCATAACCCTCAAGGAATTGCCAGCTTAAAGCAGGTACTAAAAGATAACTTCGCTAATCGTAGGGTACATATCCTCTTTGCAGGACTTAGACGAAAGCCTTTGGCAGACTTACTAGAGGAATTGAAAGATTATGATATAACGGTAACCAGCTTTGACTTTTTTGAGGCACTGCCCTTGGATGACTATCCCAAAGACTTCAAACGTGCAGCCGACTATAGAGACTGGCTAGCACAAGCTAAATCAGCAAATTCTGATGACCTATTTGTTGTCACTGGATCTCTTTACTTTATCTCAGAAGTAAGAAACTACTTAATTAAATAAAATAAGGCCTGAAGGCCTTTTTTATTTAGACAGTCTATAGTTTTACACAAAGTGTAGGCTGCTATTTGAACACAAAGAAAAGTCTGAAACTCTCGGTTAACAGCCTTCACTTTTCTACCGCATCGTCACAAATTCCTCTGAACCTGTCGGATGAATGGTTTCCATAGCCAAAAAGGCTATGGAAATTCGCAAGGGAATTCCCTTGCGATTACTTTCAATTGAAGCCATTCAGACACAAAGAAAAGTCTGAAACTCTCAGTTAACAGACTTCACTTTTCTATCGCATCGTTACAAATTCTTCTGAACCTGTTGGATGAATGGCAACCGTATTATCAAAATCAGCCTTAGTTGCTCCCATCTTAATAGCCACAGAGAAACCTTGAATCATCTCATCAACACCATAGCCAATACCGTGAAGACCAATGATTTTTTCATCCTCACCAAGCGTTACTAATTTCATGGTTGAAGGCTGACGATTGTCTCCAAGGGCCGTATACATTGGTGTGAAACTAGATTTATAAACCTTAATATTCTCCGCACCATACTTAGCGACTGCTTTTTCTTCAGTCAAGCCAACAGAACCAATAACTGGATGGCTAAAGACCACGGTGGCTACATCAGTGTAATCAAGCTTAGCATCAGCTTTATTGTTGAAGAGTCGCTCTGACAATTGACGTCCAGCCTTGACTGCAACTGGTGTCAAATCAAGTTTACCAGTCACATCGCCAAGGGCATAGATTCCAGGAACAGATGTATTTTCAAACTCATCCGAATAGATTGTTCCTTTTTCAGTCAGTTTAACACCTGTCTTTTCAAGACCAAAACCAGAGGTGTTGGCTGCGCGTCCAATAGCCCAGATGAGGCAATCAACAGTAATCGTTTCTCCATTATCAAAACTAATGGTCAAGGAATCATCTGCATTCTTCACTACCTCTGTCGCATTAGCATGCGTATGGAGGGTTGGACCAGATTTAGCCATCTCATCAACTAAAACATCAACGATATCCTTGTCGAAGGTACGCAATGGACGATCTTTACGCACAAAGAGGTGTGTATCACTTCCAAGAGCATTGAGAACACCAGCAACCTCAACGGCGATGTAGCCAGCACCAATAACAGCTGTACGTTTTGGCACCTCATCTAGTTCAAAGAAACCATCTGAGGTAATCCCATATTCACTACCTGGGATGTTTGGATAAAGGGCGTGACCACCAGTCGCAATAAGGATATGGGGTGCTGTATAACGCTCACCCGCTACTTCAACCGTATGAGGGTCAACAAATCTTGCATACTCGTATACACGTTCAACGCCATTGCTATCAAAACCACGCTCATAAGAACCATGGATACGATCGATATAAGCCTGACGATTGGCCTTAAGCCTTGCAAAATCAAACTTATTAATTGTCACATCAAAACCATACTCGCCTGCATAACGGTGAAGGGTTTCAGCAACCTGAGCACCATACCACATGACCTTTTTAGGCACACAACCTACATTGACACAGGTACCACCGACCTCTTTTCCTTCAAAGAGAATAACCTTAGCGCCGTGCATAGCAGCACGATTAGCACTAGCAATCCCACCAGAACCACCACCAATGACAATATAATCGTATTCTTTTACCATATTTTACCTCTTATGTTTCTTTATACAGCGTATTAGCTACTAGATAAGCCATTTCTGCCTATACTTTATCATAAAATAGGTACCCTGACAAAAATCTGCTACGACACAAAAAAACAACCCCGTACTCAACGAGATTGTTTAATCATATCTTATTTATCAAGTGGTTTGCGAAGGAATCCGAAGAGGATACCTGATACCACAGCACCAATCAAGATGAAGAGAAGGTAGAGAAGGGCATTTGATGTGAGGGCAATTACGAAGATACCTCCGTGTGGTGCCATCAATTTGATTCCTGCCATACCTACAAGAGCACCTGTAAGAGCTGAACCGACGATAAAGCTTGGGATAGCGCGTGCTGGGTCAGCTGCACCAAATGGGATCGCACCTTCAGTGATGAATGAGAGTCCCATAACGATGTTTGTCAAACCAGAATCACGTTCTTCTTGTGAGAATTTATCTTTGAACAATACTGTTGCTACAAATACTGCCAACGGAGGAACCATACCAGCCGCCATAACTGCCGCCATAACAACAGAACCACCTGAAGTCACAGTTTCAGCAAGAGTTCCTGTAGCAAAAACATAAGCTGCTTTGTTAACTGGTCCACCCATATCCACTGCCATCATACCACCAACAAGAAGACCAAGTAATACGGCTGAGCTTCCTGACAAGCTTGACAAGAAGTTATTAAGACCAGTATTAATTGCTGCCATTGGGATATTTACTGCTAGCATGGCAAATCCTGTGAGGGCCACTCCAAGAAGAGGCATCAATAAGATTGATTTTGCACCTTCGAGTGCACGTGGAACCTTAATGTATTTTCTCAATAAAAGTACAATTCCACCAGCTAAGAAACCACCTACCAGTGCTCCAAGAAATCCTGATGACACTTGATGAGAAGAAATCTTATCAACTGCTTCTTTGGCTGCATTCTCATCTAAACCTGCAACTTTTGCATAAACTACAATATTTCCATAAGCAAGACCTGCTTTCGCAATAGCTCCAGCTGCAAACCCAGCGATCAAACCTGGTTTCTCAGCAATTGAATAGGCAATATATCCTGCAAGAATAGGCAACATGAAACTGAAAGCAATATCACCAATTGATTTAAAGAGAGCTGGAAGTTCATTGTAACTACCCAAATGTGACAATTGATCTTTAGGAACACCCATGATTTGGTCAAGCAAGAAGGCAAGCGCAATCATGATACCACCACCGATAACGAATGGAAGCATTTGTGATACCCCACTCATCAAGTGTTTATAGAAGGCACCACCGAGGCTCAATTTCTCACTTGATTCTTGAGCAGCTCCAGCATTTTCAGCATGGAAAACTTCAGCTTTACCATCCAAGATGTTTTGGATTAACTCTTGAGGTTGACGAATACCTGCAGCGACTGGTTTAGAAAGCAATTTTTTACCATCGAAACGTGCTGTTTCAACTGCCTTGTCTGCTGCTACGATAACACCTACAGCCTTACTGATTTCTTCAGCAGTCAATGGTGTTCCGACACCTGAAGCACCGTTAGTTTCAACACGAACATTGACACCCATTTCTTCACCTATTTTAATTAGTGATTCTTCAGCCATGTAAGTGTGAGCAATACCAGTTGTACAAGCTGTTACAGCTACGATAAGTGGTTTATCGCTTGAAGCTGCTTCTTTAACAGCTTGTGCTTTCTTAGCTTCCTCAGCCTGTGCTTCTTCTTCACCCGTATTGAAAGCAGCAATCACTTCATCTGGAGAAGTCACCTTACGCAAACGATCTGCAAAACCATCTTGCATAAGGTATTTTGACAACTCAGCAAGGGCTGCCAAGTGAGTGTCATTTGCTCCCTCTGGAGCAGCAATCATAAAGAAGAGGTCTGTAGGTTGACCATCAAGTGATTCGTAATCTACACCTTTATTAGATTTAGCAAAAAGTACTGTTGCTTCTTTTACTGCAGCATTTTTACTGTGTGGCATAGCGATTCCATCACCCAAACCAGTTGATGTTTGTGCTTCACGAGCCATAATACCTGCTTTGAAGACATCAAAGTCAGTCACAACACCGTTGTCAACCAAGCTGTTAATCATTTCATCGATAGCAGCTTCTTTTGTCGTTGCTTGAAGGTCAAGCAACATGACTTTTTTGTTCAGTAAATCCTGAATTTTCATAGTTTTTCTACCTCTACTTTATTGTATGTTTCTTTAATAAATTCAATTGTCGCTAAATCATCTGAGAAAGCTGTAGATGTTCCACACGCTACTCCCCACTTGAGAGCCTCAATCGGATCACCCGATTTAACAAACTCACCAGTGAAACCAGCAACCATCGAGTCACCCGCACCAACAGAGTTTTTAACTGTTCCCTTGATTGGTTTAGCAAAGTAAGCAGCCTCTGGTGTGACCAACAGCGCTCCATCACCTGCCATTGAGATGATAACGTTCTGTGCACCCTTAGCAAGGATTTCACGCGCATATTTTTCGACATCAGCCAAACCATTAAGTTTGACATTGAAAATAGCTTCTAACTCATGGTTATTTGGTTTAACCAAGAGTGGTTGGTAAGCCAAGGAATCAAGCAAGGTTTGTCCTTCAAAGTCACAGACAACCTGTGCACCCGTTTCACGCACTAGTGGAATCAATTTGTTATAGACCTTATTTCCAAGATTGCTTGGTGCTGATCCAGCAAAAACAACCACATCATCGGCACTTACACTTGAAAGAACTGCTTCCAATTCAGCCAATTGATACTCATTAATGACAGGTCCTGCACCGTTAATTTCAGTTTCTTGGTCAGCCTTGATTTTAACATTAATACGTGTGTCCTGATCCACAGCTACAAACTTGGTTTTAATGCCCTCTGCATCCAAACCATCTGTCACAAAACGTCCTGTAAAACCACCGATGAAGCCCGTTGCAGTATTATCAACACCTAAGCGTTGCAAAATACGACTAACATTAATACCCTTACCGCCAGCGAACTTATCATCACTCTCCATACGGTTAACTTCACCAATCTCTACTTTATCGATACGAACAATGAAGTCGATTGATGGATTCAGCGTTACAGTATAAATCATACTTCAATAACCCTCGTTTTCTCTTTCAATTCTTTTAGGAGCTCTTCTTCCGAAGCGTTTGTAATTATGGTTACTTTCTCGACCTCGGCTACCTTAGCATAGGTAATCTGACCAAGTTTAGAGGCATCAGCTAGAACATAGGCTTTTTGCGCATTGGCTATAACCGTCCGTTTGATAACTGCCTCTTCCATGTCTGGTGTGGTGAAATAATGAGCATCAACGCCATTAGCACCAATGAAAGCACAATCAAAATTCAGTTGTCTGATTTGCTCTTGAGCAGTACTTCCAATAGAGGCATCCGTTGAATGTTTAACCTTTCCTCCAACAATCCTAGTGCTAACACCGAGATCTACCAGCTTAACTGCATGATGGATAGAATTAGTCACAACCGTTACCTGACGATTGGCCAAATGTGGAATCAAAAGTTCATTTGTTGTACTAGCCTCAAGAAAGACGACATCACCTTCCTTAATCAAATCGGCAGCATAACCAGCTAACTGAGCCTTTTCTTTAACGTTTCTAATAGCTTTTTGACTATTGGCAATTTCTTCCTTTAGACCATGAATGCTTTCAGCACCACCATGAACACGCTTAAGTTGGCCATCTGCCGCTAACTCGTCCAAGTCGCGACGAATCGTCGACTCGGAAGTATCACTTAACAAAACAGTTAGGTTTTCCAAAGTGACAAAACCATCTTGTTTCAACTGAGACAAGATAATCTGCTTACGTTCAGACTTTAGCATAATCTCTCCTTCTGTAATCGTTTACAAAAACTATTATACTCAATTTTTAATAACTGTCAACTAAAAACGGTCAAAAAAAATCAAAATATTTCATTATAAAAACACTAATCTGCCAAAATGACGCAATTTGATAAGAAAGTTCTTACATTTTCAAAAAGAATACAACCTTTCAGTATCAAGTGCAAAATAAAAAAGCCTTGCGGCTCTCTTATCTTATTTGGCATAGTCAACCGCACGGAATTCACGAATGACTGTAACCTTGATATTTCCTGGGTAATCCAAATTCTTCTCAATTTGTTCACGTACCTTGTGAGACAAGATCGTAACTTCATCATCTGAGATTTTGTTTGGATGAACCATAATACGAATCTCACGACCAGCTTGAAGGGCAAAGCTTGTTTGAACACCGTCAAAGCTTGATGCAATTTCTTCCAAATCACGAAGGCGTTTGACGTAATTCTCAACAGATTCATTACGAGCCCCTGGACGAGCCGAACTCAAAGCATCTGCTGCAGCTACAATAACTGCAATGATGCTCTCAGGTTCTACATCGCCATGGTGGCTGGCAATAGCGTTAACCACAACTGGATGTTCTTTGTACTTACGTGCAAACTCAGCACCAATCTCTACGTGGCTACCTTCAACTTCTTTGTCAATGGCTTTCCCCATATCGTGAAGGAAACCAGCACGACGAGCGAGGGCAACATTTTCACCCAATTCACCAGCCATGATACCTGCTAGTTTACCAACTTCAACTGAGTGACGAAGGACGTTTTGACCATACGACGTACGGAACTGCAAGCGTCCCATAATCTTGATCAAATCAGGGTGAAGATTCATGGCACCAATTTCGTAGGCTGCCTCTTCACCATACTCACGGATACGGTTATCCATTTCCTGACGACTCTTCTCAACCAACTCTTCAATACGAGCTGGATGGATGCGTCCATCCTTAATCAAGGCTTCGAGAGTCATACGTGCAATTTCACGACGAACGGGATCAAAACCAGAAAGGACAACCACTTCTGGAGTGTCATCAATAATAACGTCAATACCTGTTAGACTTTCAAGCGTACGGATGTTACGCCCCTCACGTCCAATGATACGACCTTTCATATTGTCATCTGGAAGGTGAACAGTAGTTACTGTTTGTTCAGTAACATAATCTCCAGCCAAGCGTTGCATAGCTTGCGCCAACACATTTTTGGCCTTCTTATCGACAGTATCTTTAACCTGTGCTTCTGCATCTTTGATACGTGTTGCAATCTCATGAGTCAGATTATTCTCAGTCTCCGTTAAGATTACCTCACGCGCTTCTGCAATGGTCATCTGACCAACACGTTCAAGTTCAGCTTGCTTCTCAGCCTCCAACTGAGTCACATTCTCTTCACGCTCATTAAGATGTTTAGATTTGTCAGCAAGACTCTGCTCTTTCTTCTCGAGGGCAAGTTCTTTACTTGATAGATTTTCATCCTTACGATCAAGGCTGGTTGCACGTTCTGTTAAACGATTTTCCATTTGTTTAAGCTCTTGACGTTCAGATTTGAATTCTTTTTCAATATCTTCTCGATATTTTCTAGCTTCCTCTTTTGCTTCTAACAAGAACTCTTTACGTTGAGCCTTACTTTCGCGTTCAGCAGTCACACGCAGATGATCTGCATCATGTTCCGCCTGACTGCGAAGGTTCACAGCGTCTTGTTCTGCCTTTAGCAAGGTAGTTTCTGCTTGTTCCTTAGCTTTGCTAAGTTTAATAGAAATTGCTAAATATCCAACGACTAAACCAATGAGTGCAAAGACAACTAAAATTATCATGTTTATCATGTCTTTACCTCAACTTTTCTAAGGTTTCCCTAAAGAAAACCGTCTTCTAGTGTATCATATTTATAGCTTTTTCTCAAATAAATACTAGAACTTTAAACTGATTTTGTGGTATCATAACTCTATTAGAATAGGGAGGTATTACCATGCCAAAAGACGTTACTGTTGAAAGTTTTGAACTTGATCACACTATTGTAAAAGCACCTTATGTCCGTCTTATTTCAGAGGAAGTTGGACCTAAAGGAGATATCATCACAAACTTTGATATCCGTTTGATTCAACCTAATGAAAACAGTATTGATACAGGTGGTCTTCATACTATCGAACACCTACTCGCTAAACTGATCCGTCAACGTATCGATGGCCTTATTGATTGCTCACCATTTGGTTGCCGTACAGGTTTCCATATGATTATGTGGGGTAAACAAGATCCTACAGAAATTGCCAAAGTTATCAAATCTAGTCTTGAAGCTATTGCTAACGAGATTACATGGGAAGATGTTCCAGGGACTACCATTGAATCTTGTGGTAACTACAAGGATCACAGTCTTCATTCAGCTAAGGAATGGGCTAAACTTATCCTTGAACAAGGTATCTCAGACCAAGCCTTCGAACGCCATACCGTTTAAAAAACATTGGGATATATCCCAATGTTTTTTTAGTATTTTCTAAAACGTTGATAACGCGCTTCAAGCAAGTCCTCTGTTGATAATTGGCTTAATTCTGCCAACTCATCTACAATTGCTGTCTTAATTGCTTCAATAATTTCACTTGTAAAGTAACCACGTTCTGGGATCACCTTATCAACGATTCCCATGTTAAGCAACTCACCTGATGTAATCTTCATCAACTCTGCTGCCTCTTCTGAACGTGAGCCATCTTTCCAGAGAATAGTCGCAAACCCTTCCGGACTCAAGATAGAGTAGATGGTATTTTCAAGCATCCAAACCTTATCGGCTACCGCCAAGGCAAGAGCTCCTCCCGAACCACCTTCACCAATGATGATGGCAATAATTGGCACCTTAAGATCACTCATTTCCATAAGGTTACGCGCAATTGCCTCACCTTGTCCACGTTCCTCTGCTCCAACACCAGGATAAGCACCTGCAGTATTGATAAAGGTAACAACTGGACGACCAAACTTTTCAGCCTGTTTCATGAGGCGAAGAGCCTTACGATAGCCCTCTGGATGAGGTTGCCCAAAGTTACGGTTAAGGTTATCTTGTAGGTTTCTACCTTTTTGGATACCCACTACAGTAACCGCTTGGCCATTTAAACGACCAATACCACCAATAATGGCACCATCGTCACGGAAATTACGGTCGCCATGAAGTTCAATAAAGTCATCGAAGATTCCTTGGGCAAAGTCCAAAGCAGTTAAACGGCCTTGGTCACGCGCTTCTTTTAAAATACGTGCTACGTCGCTCATTGAACACCTCCATGGAATGATAAGAGTGTGGCAATGGTATCAGCCAACTCTGTACGTTTAACAATGGCATCAACAAAACCATGTTCTTGAAGGAACTCAGCCTTTTGAAAATCATCTGGCAAAGTTTCGCGAACTGTGTTTTCAATGACACGACGACCTGCAAAACCAATCAAGGTTTGTGGCTCAGCTAAGATGATATCACCTTCCATGGCGAAACTTGCTGTAACCCCACCAGTTGTTGGATCTGTCAATACAGTCAAATACAACAAGCCAGCATTCGAATGACGTTTTACAGCAGCTGAAATCTTAGCCATTTGCATCAAACTCATGATTCCTTCTTGCATACGGGCCCCACCAGATGCTGTAAAAATAACAACTGGAAGTTTTTCCTCAATCGCATGTTCAAAGAGTTTAGTGATTTTCTCACCAACAACAGTTCCCATTGAAGCCATAATAAAGTTAGAATCCATAATGGCCAAGGCTGTTTTTTGCCCCTTGATAGTTGCAACACCAGTCACGACAGCTTCATCAAGACCAGTTTTTTCCTTAGTCGTTGCTAGTTTCTCCATATAACCTGGAAAATTCAATGGATTTTCAGTTTTAATACCTGTAAACAGTTCTTGGAAAGATCCCTCATCAACTGTTAAATCGAGACGTTCTTTAGCGGAAATACGGAAGGTATAAGAACAATTTGGACAAATTTTAGCTTGTCCCAAGTCCTTTTGATAAATAGCTTGTTTACAACCAGGACATTTTGCAAAAAGTTCATCTGGAACTTCTGGCACTTGGTGATCAATCCCATTACGTACAGAACGGTTAGGATTGATACGGATATACTTTTCTTTTCGATCAAATAATCCCATAAACTCTATTCCTCACGATTCTGATAAGCTGGTAGGAAGGTCTCCATCAAGAAGGAAGTGTCATAATCCCCAGCGATAACGCTACGATCTGAAATCAAATCCAACTGGAAGTCAGCATTAGTCACAACACCATCGATTTCGAGCTCGTAAAGAGCACGTTGCATCTTCATGAGCGCCTCAAATCGATTTTCTCCATGAACAATGATTTTGGCAATCATTGAATCATAGTAAGGGGGAATAGTATAGCCAGGATAGACTGCACTGTCTACACGGAGACCAACACCTCCACTAGGTAGGTAGAGATTGCTAATTTTCCCTGGACTAGGTGCAAAGTTGAACTTAGGATTTTCTGCATTGATACGACACTCAATAGCATGCCCCTTGATTTCAATATCATCTTGGGTCACAGAGAGTTTTTCACCCGCGGCAATACGGATTTGTTCTTTAACAATATCCACACCACTTACAAATTCTGTAACTGGGTGCTCAACTTGAACACGGGTGTTCATTTCCATAAAGTAGAACTGACCTGTTTTCTCATCAAGAAGGAACTCGATAGTACCCGCATTTTCATAATTAACAGCCTTAGCGGCACGGACAGCCGCTGAACCAATTTCGTGACGAAGTGTCTTACCAATAGCAACTGACGGTGATTCTTCCAAAACCTTTTGGTTATTACGTTGAAGAGAGCAATCACGCTCACCTAGGTGAACAATATTACCATAGCTATCTCCCAAAATTTGAACCTCGATATGACGAGCTGGGTAAATAACTTTTTCAATATACATCGCCCCATTACCAAAGGCTGCTTTAGCTTCTTGTGACGCAGATTCGAAAGCTGGAGCTAACTCTTCTTCAGTGTTAACCTTACGAATCCCCTTACCGCCACCACCAGCAGAAGCCTTAAGCATCACTGGGTAACCAAGACGGTTGGCAACTTCCAAAGCCTCCTCAGCTGTAAAGACTTCACCATATGAACCAGGAATTACAGGGACATTAGCCTTAATCATTTCAGCACGGGCATTGATTTTGTCCCCCATCTTGTCCATGACTTCGCCTGAAGGGCCAATAAACTTGATGTTCATTTCTTCACAGAGAGTGGCAAATTTAGAGTTTTCACTCAAGAAACCAAACCCTGGGTGAATAGCTTGAGCCTCAGTCACAATAGCAGCTGATAGGACACGATTCATATTCAAATAAGAATCCGTTGATTTTGCAGGCCCGATACAAATAGCTTCATCAGCAAGCATAGTATGGAGAGAATCCTTATCTGCTTCAGAATAAATAGCAACCGTTTGGATACCCAATTCACGCGCTGCACGGATAATACGCACTGCAATTTCACCACGATTGGCAATCAATAATTTTTTAAACATAAAACAAGATAACATCAGACATTTTTTGATAGTCTGTGTTGATTTCCTTTCTATGTGATAGACCAATGTCTAAAGAAAAATCCTTTCCGACTGTCGCCAGAAGGATTTTCACAAAACATTAGCTTCCAATAGCAAAAGTCAAAGTACCTGATGCAGCAAGTTTACCATCGACTTCAGCCTTAGCTTCAACAACAGCAATTGTTCCACGACGTTTAACAAACTTAGCTGTCATAACAAGTTGGTCACCAGGAACCACTTGTTTTTTAAATTTAACCTTATCCATACCTGCGTAAAAGACTAATTTGCCCTTATTTTCAGGTTTAGACAATTCAAGAACACCAGCTGTTTGCGCAAGAGCTTCCATGATAAGAACGCCAGGCATAACTGGGTATTGAGGAAAATGTCCATTAAAGAAAGGTTCATTGATCGTTACATTTTTAATAGCTGTGATCTCGTCTTCTGAAACTTCTAGCACACGGTCAACCAAGAGCATTGGATAACGGTGTGGTAAAGCTTCACGAATAGCATTAATATCAATTGTCATTTGATGCGTACCAATCCTTTTCCGTAGTCAACAACTTCTTCATTCGCTACCAAGATTTCAGTAATAACACCATCTTTAGGTGCTGGCACTTCATTCATAACCTTCATCGCTTCAACGATAAGAAGAGTTTGACCTTTCTTAACAGTGTCACCAACAGAAACAAAGGCTGTTTTTTCAGGTGATGGAGACAAGTAAGCCACACCGACAAGTGGACTTTCAACCACTTCTCCTTCAGCAGCTTGAGCTGGTGCAGAAGCTTCTTCAACTGGTCTTGCTGGAGTTTCAACAGCGGCAGGTTCTGCTACTGGAGCTACTGGAGCTACTGGAGCTTGAGGAGCTGGCGCAACTACTTCAACTGTAGGAGCTACTGGGGCAGCTGTTACTGAACTTGTTTGATTTTTGCTCAAATTCAATTCTTCACCGTTATTTTTGTATGAAAATTCACGTAAAGTTGATGCATCAAATTGAGCCAATAAATCTTTGATTTCAGAAATATTCATGGATTAAGCCTCCCAACGTTTAAAAGCAAGAACAGCATTGTGTCCACCAAAACCGAAGGTATTTGAAATTGCATACTCAATATCAGCTTCTTGACCTTCACCATAAACAACATTAGCTTCGATGTAGTCAGACAATTCTTTTGTACCAGCAGTTTTCGGTACATAGCTATGACGAATAGCTTCGATTGTTGCAATAGCCTCAACTGCACCAGCAGCACCTAGCAAGTGACCTGTAAATGATTTAGTAGATGAAACTGGAACATCTTTACCAAGTACAGAAACAATGGCACCACTTTCACCCTTTTCATTAGCAGGTGTTGATGTCCCGTGAGCATTGACATAATCAACATCTTCAGGTTTGATACCAGCTTCATTGATAGCCAATTTAATTGCTTTAGCAGCACCTGAACCGTCTGGAGTTGGTGTTGTCATGTGGTAGGCATCACAGTTTGATCCGTAACCAACAATCTCAGCCAAGATGTTAGCACCACGTTTTTGGGCATGTTCCAAGCTTTCGATAACGAGAACCCCTGCACCTTCACCCATAACAAAACCATTACGGTCTTTATCGAATGGAATTGATGAACGTTCTGGATCCTCTGTTGTTGAAAGTGCTGTAAGAGCATTGAAACCACCGATACCAATCTTAGTGATTGAAGCTTCAGCACCACCAGCCAAGACAACATCATGCAAACCGAATTTAATTTCACGGAAGGCCTCACCGATTGCATCATTGGCAGAGGCACAAGCAGTCGTCACTGATTTACATACCCCTTGAGCACCAATTTTAAGAGCAATGTTACCAGCACCCATGTTTGAGAGTGCTTTAGGGATAAACATTGGTTTGATACGTTTCATACCACGTTCGTGCATACGGATGATTTGATCTTCAAGTTCTTGGAGACCACCGATACCAGATGACACGATAACACCTACACGATCACGATCTTCTTCTTCCATGTTAAGTCCTGAATTTTCAAGAGCTTCCATAGCAGCATAAATCGCATAAAGTGAGTAAGTATCCATACGGTTAGTATCTTTTTTCACAAAGTACTTATCGAACGGGAAATCTTGGATTTCACCAGCGTTAAAGACAGGAATTTCAGAAGCATCAAACTTAGTAATTGGCTTGATACCAATTTTACCGTCATGAAGACTGTTCCAAAATTCTTCTGGTGTATTACCGATTGGTGAGGTTACGCCGTAACCTGTAACAACAACACGATTTGTAGACATATATATTCTCCTTTTGTCGGATGGATATTCTAGTAAATGATTTTTTGATATTGAAAATCAATTATTGCATGGTCATACCACCATCAATAGCGATGGTTTGACCTGTGAGATATTCTTGACTAGCCAAGAATGCTGCAACTTCAGCTACTTCTTCTGCTTGACCAATACGTTTCATTGGTACTTGAGCAATCATAGCATCTTTCATTTTCTCAGGAATAGCGTCAGTCATATCTGATTCAATGAAACCAGGAGCGATAGCGTTGACACGGACACCACGGGCTGCAACTTCACGCGCTACTGATTTAGTGAAGCCAATCAAACCAGCTTTTGAAGCCGCATAGTTAGCTTGACCAATATTCCCCATGAGACCTACAACAGATGACATATTGATGATGGCACCTTGACGCGCCTTAGACATTGGTTTCAAGACAGCTTGTGTCATATTGAAGGCACCAGTCAAGTTGATTTTCAAGACACGTTCAAAATCTTCTTCAGTCATCTTCAACATCAACTTATCGTTAGTGATACCAGCATTATTAACTAGCACGTCAACACTACCAAGCTTTTCAATAGCTTCCGCTACCATACGTTTAGCATCTTCACCGTTAGAAATATCACCTGAGATACCTACAACAGTTACACCATAATCTGCAAACTGTGCAAGCAAGTCCTCAGAGATTTCAGAACGTCCATTTAGAACAACATTGGCACCAAGACTAGCAAATTTGTGTGCCACAGCTAATCCAATTCCACGTGTTGAACCTGTTACAAAAACATTTTTATTCTTAAGTTCCATGTTTACCTCGTTTTAAGCATTAAGAAGGGCATCAAGACTAGCTTGATCTTCAACATTATGAGTTGGTAAGGTTTTATCAATTTTCTTCAAGAAGCCTGACAAGACTTTTCCTGGACCAATCTCAATTACTTCATCTACACCAAATTCTTGGATAGTGGCAATCGAATCATAAAAACGTACAGGTTCCATCACCTGACGAGCCAAAAGTGCTTTGACGTCTTCTGACTTCATGATTTGAGCCTCAGTATTACCTACTAAAGGAAGCGTAAAGTCCTTGAATGACACTTTCTCAAGTTCTGCTGCCAATTTTTGACTAGCTGATTCAAGTAAAGCTGTATGGAACGGCCCTGAAACATTAAGAGGAATCAGACGTTTAGCACCAGCTTCTTTAAGCAATTCCACAGCATAATCAACAGCCTCAACTTCACCACCAATAACAATTTGTGCTGGAGTATTATAGTTAGCAGGCGTTACTACACCCTTTTCAGATGCTTTTTGACAGATTTCTTCAATCAAACTTGGATCTGTATTCATGACAGCAACCATTTTCCCACTTCCTGCAGGAGCAGCTGTTTCCATTAATTCTCCACGTTTAGCAACCAAGGCTACCGCATCCTCAAATGAGAGTGCTCCAGCCACAACTAAGGCAGAATATTCACCCAAAGAGAGACCGGCAACAATATCAGGAGTGATGCCATTTTCTGCCAAAAGGCGATAAATGGCTACTGACGTTGTCAAAATAGCTGGTTGAGTATAGCGTGTCTGATTAAGTTTTTCTTCGTTAGAATCAATCAATTCACGCAAATCATAACCTAGAATACGACTAGCCGTATCAAATGTCTCTTTGACAACGGGATAAGTCGCATACAAATCGCTCGCCATGCCCAATTTCTGAGCCCCTTGACCAGCAAATAAGAACGCACGTTTTGTCACTATCCTAATCCTTTCGACGTTTTTAGACGTTTACATCTGCCCAACGAGCAGCTTCTTCTTTAATCACCTTGGCAGCACCTGTGTATAGGTCTTCCAAAATTTCTGCACATGTTTCTTCTTTACGAACAAGACCTGCAATTTGTCCAGCCATAACTGAACCATATTCCACATCTCCATCAACAACCGCGTTACGAAGGGCACCTGCACCAAGCTCTTCAATTTCCTCTTGAGTCTTCTTACCAGCCAAGAAATCTTTTTCAGCTTGGTTATATTCAGTAGCCAATTTATTCTTAATCGCACGAACTGGGTGTCCAACAACTGAGGCTGAAATAACAGTATCAATATCTTTAGCCTTCAAAATCTTATCTTTGAAGTTTTGGTGTGCATTAGATTCTTTGGCAACAGCGAAACGCGTACCAACCTGAACAGCTTCTGCTCCAAGCATAAGAACAGCAGCCATACCACGTCCATCAGCAACACCACCAGCTCCAATAACTGGGATAGATACCGCATCAGCAACTTGGCGAACAAGTGCCATAGTTGTCAATTTACCGACGTGACCACCAGCTTCCATACCTTCTGCGACAACAGCATCTGCTCCAAGTTTTTCCATACGTTTAGCAAGTGCTACCGATGGAATAACTGGGATTACTGTAATTCCAGCTTCGTGGAGACGCTCCATATATTTACCTGGGTTTCCGGCTCCTGTTGTAACAACCTTAACGCCCTCTTCGATAACGAGGTCGACGATGTCATCTGCAAATGGTGACAAAAGCATGATATTAACACCGAATGGTTTGTCAGTGATTTGTTTTACTCTATCAATGTTAGCTTTTACCACTTCTTTAGGGGCATTACCACCACCAATAATTCCGAGTCCACCAGCATTTGAAACGGCTCCTGCCAAGTCGCCATCAGCAACCCAGGCCATACCACCTTGGAAGATTGGATATTTAATTCCTAACAGTTCTGTAATACGAGATTTCATTTTTCACCTTTTTTTCGATTTTCTAATCAAATAAATAGTTTAATAATCAAAGTAATTGTATAAACAAAGGAGAATATCCCCAATAAGAATATTCTCTATGCCCTGCTTATTTAGTTTTTTCTTCTACGTAAGCAACAAGGTCACCAACAGTGTTAAGACCTTCTTCAGTTTCGATTTGGATATCGAATTCATCTTCGATTTCTGAGATAACTTGGAACACGTCAAGTGAGTCAGCGTCAAGTTCGTCAAAAGTAGTTTCTACTTTTACTTCTTCTGCATCTTTCCCAAGTTCTTCAACGATGATTTCTTGTACTTTTTCAAATACTGCCATTTTAATTTCTCCTTTAAGATAAATATATTTCTTATAATCTATGCTGGTGCATAATTTATATAACTAGATTTTAACAATAAGACTGCCCCATGTCAAACCCCCACCAAAACCTGATAAAAGAATTGTTTGACCGCTGTCTAATTTTAAGGTCCCATTTGCTACGTTTTCAGAAAGCAAAATTGGGATACTTGCCGCACTGGTATTACCATAAGACATCATGTTTGCCAAGAATTTATCACGACTGACATCGATTTTCTTAGCCATAATATCCAAAATACGAATATTAGCTTGGTGAAGAAGGAAGTAATCAGGTTCACCTTTTTCTTCAACCAAGGCCTTAATGCTCTTTGAAACTGTCTTAACGGCAAAATCAAAGATCGCTTTCCCATCCATTTGCATATAGGGATTAGGCTGATCAGACTCATCTGAATAAGGCGAGATAACTGCAGAGGCTCCTGACTCAAGACCACCCTTGCTACCATCGGTATTCAAAGATTCTCCGAAGAAATGTTCTTCTTCAGTTTCTTCCAAGAGAACTCCGCCAGCACCATCTCCAAAGAGTACAGCTGTTGTACGGTCAGACCAGTCTAAAGTTTTAGAAAGGACTTCCGCACCAATAACTAGACCTTTTTTGTAGACACCTGACTTAATCAATTTTTCTGCCGTTGGCAAGGCAAAGACGAAACCACTACATGCCGCAGTAATATCAAAAGCAAAAGCATTGACTGCACCGATTGCTCCTTGAACTCTGGCCGCTACTGACGGCATAGAGCTATCCGGAGAAATCGTTGCAACTAAAACAAAGTCTAGCTCCTCAGGCGATAATCCTGATTTTTCTAATAGCTGATGAGCAACATTGGTAGCTAAATCACTCGTGTTCTCATTCAATGAGATGCGACGTTCCTGAATACCTGTGCGTGAGCGAATCCACTCGTCGCTAGTATCCATGATTTTTGATAGGTCATCATTAGTCACGACCTGAGCAGGTGCATAATGGGCAACCTGACTAATTTTTGCAAATGCCATTATTTCAACTCCTCAAGAAAGGCGTGGAGATTTTCCAATCCCTTACTCATAACCTTCAATTCCTCGTCGTTAAAGCCTTCCGTAATCCTCATCACCATTGATTTATGAAAACGACGGTGAAGACGATATACCAAACGACCCTTTTTAGAAAGCGATAGATGGACCACACGACGGTCAACTGATGAACGCGTACGGACAATATAACCTTTCTTTTCAAGTTTATTGAGAGAAGTTGTTACAGTACCAAGAGTTAACATGAGTTCTTTAGCTACTGCACTTGGTGTCGTATCTGGATGTGTACCGATCACATCAATGGTATGCATTTCCTTGAGGGAAACATCGTTAAATTTTGAATTCTTTAAACTTGCTTCTTCGATAATAACTACGTTATTAAAAATATCAACAAGATAGCCATCAATTTTGTCGTAATTCACACCAGACTCCTTTCAATAAAACTTTGACTTTCAAATTATATCAGACTCAAACTAAATTCGCAAGCCCGATTAAAAAACTTTAGTTTTTCTTTTAGAAAATGTGGTTATTTTCCTTGGAATTTAGGTCGACGACGCTCACTATAAGCACGTACCCCTTCTTTGAAGTCCTCAGTGAAGGCAAGAGATTTTTGCAAATCAAGTTCCAACTTAGCGTAATTTTCCCATCCTGCGAATTCAGATTCCCAAACCATTTCTTTAATGGCTTTAAAGGAATTCACTGAAGAGCGGTTCAATTTTTTAATCAATTGACTCACAGTTTTTTCAAGTTTTTCTGACTCAACAACTTTGTAGGCAATTCCCCAGTCCAAAGCTTTTTCAGCTGATACTGGCTCTCCTGTCATGGTAATTTGAGTCGCACGGTTAATACCGATTGAACGTGTCAAAAGGTAGAGACCTCCAGCGTCAGGTGCCAAACCAACACCTACAAAAGCTTGGATGAATTTAGCTTTATCAGATGCAATCGTAAAGTCAGCAGCAACAGCTAAGTTAGCTGCAGCACCTGCACATGGTCCATCAACTACCATGATGACTGGCTTAGGCAATTTTTTAAGAGCAAAAGAAATTTCATTTACCTGCTCAGCAATACGAACCAAAGACTGTACATCATCTACAGCAACCGCTTTTTGCATTTGATCAAGGTCACCACCAACAGAAAAGACTTTCCCATTAGCATTGATTACCAAGAATTTTACTGACGCATCTTGTTTAGCTTCCTCAATTGCAGCCATAATCTCATCACAAACTGGAATATTAAACCCATTTTGCACTTCTGGACGATTAAGTGTTAAAGTTGCTACTCCATCTTCAACACTATAAAGAATTGTTTCGTAAGCCATTTTTTGCATTCCTCCGATAACTAGTTCCTATATGAAAACCGTATGTTCTTTATATTTTTATCACAATTTTATTTGATGAATAGATAATTTGATTATCAAATCATTCATCGTTATTTTCTAGTATACCATAGTCCATCTAAAGGTCAACAGAAACTTAGAGTTTTTTAATTTGATACATCAAAACACCGAGTTCTACAACTCGGTGTCACTTCTATTTTAATAAATCTAAAACATCTACAAGGTTATCCAACAAGCCTTTGGCTGCACCTTGATCCATACCAAAACGATTATCTTTAATAGCCCAAACTTCAACACCTGCAGCGACTCCAGCAGCAATTCCTTTTTCGCTATCTTCAATAATTAAAGCTTGATTTGGTTTGACGCCTAATTGATTTAAGGCTGTCAGGTAAATCTCTGGATTGGGTTTACTCTCTTTGAATTCCTCCCCAGAAAGAACAACATCAAAGAAACCATCCAAATGATTTTCCTTCAAAGCTCTAAGAATATCTGCCTTCACTGAGCTAGAAGCCAAACCTATTTTCAACCCTCGAGATTTCACTTCATTCAAAACTTTTAAAACATCAGGAAAGATTAATTCTTTATAGGGTAAGGGGTTGTCTTGTTTATAGGCATTATACTCTTCTTGTAAAGTTGGCACATCCCAGTTATCATAGTCATCTCTGAGAATATTTTCCCAAACTTGCTTGGTATTTCCACCTATAAAGAAAGACGGGGGTAAATGGTCGATTGAAATTCCCTTTTGAGCTAAGAAACTTGCACGTCGATCATAATAATATTTTTCAGTGTCAAAAAGGACACCATCCATATCAAAAATAATTGCCTCTACCACGGGATATCCTCCTTTTTCTTACCTTATTGTACCATAATCAGACTAAATCTTACTCGCTTTTAAAAACAATGTGACAAATTGTCAGAATTTTGCTATAATTGTAGGGTAATTTAAAATTTTTGGAGTAACTATGAAAGTCATCAAATTCGGTGGAAGCTCACTTGCTTCAGCCACACAATTAGAAAAAGTCTTAAACATTGTAAAATCTGATCCTGAACGTCGCTTTGTCGTTGTCTCTGCCCCAGGTAAACGTAACGATGAAGATACCAAAGTCACAGACGCCTTGATTAAATACTATAAACACTACACAAAGGGTGTTGATGTCAAAGCTGACCAAGAATGGATTATTAACCGCTACCAAGCTATGGTCGATGAGCTAGGCTTCAAATCAACAGAAATGACGAAGATTGCCAAATCTATCAACGATCTTGCCACTCTTCCGATCGAAGATAATGATTTCCTTTATGATACTTTCCTAGCTGCAGGGGAAGATAATAACGCAAAATTAATCGCTGAATATTTCCGTAATAACGGTATTGAAGCACGTTACGTTCACCCTCGCCAAGCTGGTATTTTTGTCTCAAGCGAACCTGGAAATGCTCGTATCCTTCCAGGAGCCTATGACAAATTGGAAGAGCTTCGTGAATCAGATGAGGTTCTTGTAATCCCTGGTTTCTTTGGTGTTACCCCTGATAATCAAATTTGTACTTTCTCGCGTGGAGGCTCTGATATCACAGGTTCTATCGTTGCGGCTGGAGTTAAGGCAGACTTATATGAAAACTTCACAGATGTAGATGGTATTTTCGCAGCCCATCCTGGTGTCGTTCATGAACCACATTCTATTCCTGAGTTAACTTATAAAGAAATGCGTGAATTGGCTTATGCTGGATTCTCGGTTCTTCATGATGAGGCTCTACTTCCTGCCTATCGTGGTAAAATTCCATTGGTTATTAAAAATACTAATAATCCAGACCATCCAGGCACACGTATTATTCTTGAACACAAGGGAGCAACTGTTCCTGTTGTTGGTATCGCGAGCGATGATAAATTCGTCAGCATCAACATGACCAAATACCTCATGAACCGTGAAGTTGGTTTCGGACGTAAGGTCCTCCAAATCTTGGAAGATTTAAACATCCGTTGGGAACACATGCCTTCTGGAATCGATGATCTTTCAATCATTATTCGAGAACGTGAACTTACCCCAATCAAAGAACAAGAAATCCTTTCATACTTGACTCGTGAACTCGGTGTTGATGAAGTTGAAATTGAACATGGCCTTTCAATTCTCATGATTGTTGGTGAAAATATGAAAGACCACATCGGTGTTACAGCGACAGCAGCTAAAGCGCTCTCTGAAAAACATATTAACCTAGAAATGATTTCTCAAGGTTCTAGTGAGGTTTCTGTTATGTTTGTAATTGAAACTGAGCAAGAAAAAGCAGCCGTCAGAGCTCTTTATGATGCTTTTTTCCGTAGTGACGACTAATCTAAAAACCTATCTCCTTCAAGGGATAGGTTTTTTCTTTATGAGAAAAACTAAGCCAGCTCTTATGATATCTACTCCAATAGCCAATTCATAGATCAATTATGCATAGCTATTGCAAACCAAAAAACACTAACTTTCGTTAGTGCTTTTTTTTACAAGATGTTTTCGTAAGTTTCACGAACGGCATCTGGCCAAACTGAAGTTTGAACCTCACCAATATGTTTCTTACGAAGCAAGAACATAGCCATACGTGATTGACCAATACCTCCACCAATTGTTAGTGGGAAAAGGCCATGTAACAAGGCTTGGTGCCAATCCAATTTCAAACGATCTTGGTCGCCAGTAATTTCAACCTGACGTTTAAGGGCATCTTCATCAACACGAATACCCATTGATGACAATTCAAAAGCATGTCCTAATTGTTCGTTCCAAACCAAGATATCCCCGTTCAAACCATGGTAACCATTCTCAGACTCAGTTGTCCAGTCATCATAGTCAGGTGCACGGCCATCATGTGGTTTCCCATCAGGAAGAACACCACCGATACCAATCAAGAATACAGCACCATATTCCTTGGTAATAGCATCTTCACGCTCTTTTGGTGTCAAATCAGGGTACTTCTCAACAAGCTCTTCTGAATGGATGAAGGTAATTTTCTTAGGTAAAATTGCTTCAATATCGTAACGTGCTTCAACTGCTAGCTCAGTCAAACGAATGACCTTATAAATGGTTTCAACAGTTTCTTTCAAATAAGCGATATTACGATGTCCGTCAGGAATAACTTTTTCCCAGTCCCATTGGTCAACGTAAACAGAGTGCGTTGCATCCAATGAATCTTCATCTGGACGAAGAGCCTTCATATTAACCACGAGCCCTTCACCTTCATTGAAACCAAAACGAGCCAAAGTATGGCGTTTCCATTTTGCTAATGAGTGAACAACTTCGTATGTCGCGTCTGGAATCTGAAGCACATTAACAGTTACAGGATTCTCAATACCGCTCAAATTATCCTGCATACCATCCCCGACCTTACTCAAAATAGGCCCTTGCACTTCAACGACGTCAAGTTTATCAATCAAATACTGTGTAAAAGTATTCTTCACAAAAGAAATTTCCTCTTGTTGATGAATGAAGCTCTTTTTCATACGCTCCTCCTTTAAAAAATCGATAAGCCTATTATACTCCTATTTTTCAGAAAAATAAAGAAATTTTCCAACAATTTTGAAAATTTTTTGTTTTTTATGTTAGGTTTTATCACATTTTCTTAGTTAGCTTCACAACTGCTTCTGTTCGAGCCGTATGAGGAAACATATCTACTGACTGGATATAATTAACATCATAAACTTTAGCCAAAGAAACTAGATCTCTAGCCAAAGTAGATACATTACATGAAACATATATCATTTTTTCAGGAGTGTAGTCCAGTATCGTTTTAAGTAGCTTATCATCTAAACCAGTTCTAGGTGGATCCACAATAAGAGCATCTGCTCGATAACCTTCCTTGTACCAACGTGGAATGATATCTTCTGCTTTACCCACCTCATAGTGAGCATTCTCCAACCCAAGTGATTTAGCATTCTTTCTAGCATCCTCAATAGCCTCTGGAATAATATCCATACCTCGAATACTCTTTACCTTATTTGCAAAAGCAAGTCCAATAGTACCAACCCCACAATAAGCATCAATAAGGTGTTCAGCCTTACCTACATCCAAAGCTTCAACGGCCTGACCATAGAGTACCTCTGTTTGTTGAGGATTCAACTGGTAAAATGCACGAGGAGAGAGAGCAAAGCTATAGTCCAGTACCTCTTCTTGAATAGTGTCTTGCCCCCAAAGAATTTCCGTCTCTTGACCATAAATCTCGCTAGACTTCGAATAATTATAATTGACAGCAATAGTTACAATCTCTGGAAAACTTTCCGTCAATTCCTTAACCAATTTAGTGAAAGAAACTGATTTAGAGGTTACAAAAATCAACTGGACCTGATTTGAACCCAAAGCACGTCGTATCATAACGGTCCGAATTCCAGCAATTTTACGCTCATTATAAATTGGCAACCTGTATTTATCTAACAAATTTGTCACCTTATTCATAATGGCTTGAGTTAGATCATCCTGAACTAGACAATCATCAATATTAATGAGGCGATGACTCCCTTCCGCAAATAAGCCAGCTTTAACTGAGCCATCAAAAGAACGGGTTTGAAATTGTAGTTTAGCTCGGTAATGTTGTGGTTGCTCCATACCAATTGTTGGACGAATGTCATATGACTCAAAATTAGCCGGTTTAAACTTCTTCAAGGCTTGTCCTAATAAGTCAGTTTTAAACTCTAATTGCTTATCATAACGAAGATGCATTAACTGGCAACCGCCACAGTCTTCATAAATACTACATGCAGGTTCGACACGAAACTTAGAAGGCTTATTAATCTTTAATAATTTTGCCTGAACAAAGTTTCTCTTAACAGAAACAACCTGACAGAATACTTCTTCACCCTTCAAAGCCCCTGGCACAAAAACTAGAGTTTTCTTATAAAAACCAATGCCTTCGCCATTGATTCCCATGCGTTTTATCTTAAGCGGGATACGCTGTTTCACTTGTAAATTCATACTACCATTCTAACATTTTGATATAATAATAACTATGAAAATCACAAAAATCGAGAAGAAAAAGAGACTTTATCTCCTTGAGATAGACAAAAAAGAGAGTCTCTACGTTACAGAAGATACCATCGTTAAATACATGTTGACAAAAGAAATGATACTGGACAAAGATCAACTAGAGAATATTAAATCCTTTGCCCAGTTCTCGCATGGTAAAAACTTAGCCCTCTATTTTATTTCATTTAAACAACGTACTGAGAAAGAGGTAAAGGATTACCTTTTTAAACATGAAATAAACCCTCATATAATTCCAAAAATTATTGATAATCTAAAAAGAGATCACTGGATTGATGATTACAAACTCCTAGAAAGTCTAGCTCAACAAAATCTGAATTCAGGCGATAAAGGAGCCTATGTGCTGAAGCAAAAATGGCTTCAAAAAGGTTGTAACAAACAGATCATTGACGATGTTTTAAGTCAATTTGATTTCTCAGAAATAGCCATTAGAGTAGCTTCAAAACTGTTACGAAAATATCAGGGAAAACTACCATCTAAAGCCCTAAAAGATAAATTAACTCAAAGCCTTATCAATAAAGGTTTTTCATTTCAAGAAAGTAAACTAGCAATCGATCATCTAGAACTTGAAGCAGATGAAGAAACTGAACAAGCTCTCCTTTATAAAGAAATAGATAAGCAATATCAAAAATTTAGTAAAAAATACAACGGTTATGAACTTAAGCAGCGCTTGACACAATCTTTAGCCAGAAAAGGTTATGACTTTGATGCCATAGCATCCGCTCTAAGAGAATATTTATAGGAATTTCCCCTCTTTTCACAAAATTATGATACAATAGTGGGGATAACCCTTATTGTAGAAAGAGGACGCCATGAAATTACCAAAAGAAGGCGACTTTATCACAATTCAAAGTTATAAGCATGATGGTAGTTTGCACCGTACTTGGCGCGATACTATGGTACTAAAGACAACTGAGAATGCTGTTATTGGCGTTAACGACCACACCCTCGTTACTGAAGCAGACGGAAGACGATGGGTAACACGTGAACCTGCTATTGTTTATTTCCACAAAAAATACTGGTTTAATATTATAGCCATGATTAGGGATAACGGCATTTCCTACTACTGCAATTTAGCTAGTCCATATATTTTGGACCAAGAAGCACTAAAATATATTGACTACGACCTAGATGTCAAAGTCTTCGCTGATGGTGAAAAAAAATTGCTAGATGTAGATGAGTATGAAACACATAAAAAAGAAATGCATTACTCTCCTGATATTGACTATATCTTAAAGGAACATGTTAAAATCTTGGTAGATTGGATTAACAATGGTAAGGGGCCATTTTCACAATCTTATGTTAACATCTGGTACAAACGTTATCTTGAACTAAGGAATCGTTAAAGTTGTCATAAAAAAGACTAGTAATAATACTAGTCTTTTTTTGCACTAAAAACGAATGCTTCGGAATCTAAGTCCATATTCAAAAGATAACGCCCTTCTTCTACTTGAACAAGATACCCTAATAATACTAAAGCATCGACAAAAATATTCCTCCTCTTTTGAAGTACATATTGCTTCCTTATGTATTTTAATAGAAAAGTCGTTACATGTTTCAAAAAGTATTCAGGATTAACATCCCCTAATATGTCATATAATCTATTCTGCTCTTCAGATAATGGTAGATTTTCTCTTAATTTATAGAAATAATTTGAAATCGTAAGTTCGTCTCTCGTGATACCCGTTTGTTCGATAATAACAACATCATTAGTAGAATTAGATATCTTAGTAACAAAACTACGATTTAATAGTTCTAAATAACAAGAAGAATTATCATTAATAAAAAAATGCTGGTCTAAGTCAATTTTAGAAGAATCCGACACAAGACTAATTAATAAACGGTAACGTTTCTCAAATCGTTCAATATAGCCTGCTTTTACAAACTCCTCAATTAATTTATCTATATTCTTTTGAAAAGGAAACTCCCTTTTTATTGCTCTCAGGGTCACAGGCTGATTAAGATATAGATAATTCACTATTTCCATAAAAAAAGCTTGCTTACATAGTTTGTTTGGGTTAAATTGTATTATCATAAGAAGTATTATACCATTAATCAGACAACTAAAAAAAGGCCTGACGGCCTAATTTTATGCATTAAAGCTTTCAGTCAACTGTGGTACTACTTGTTTCTTACGAGAAACAGCTCCTTCAAGGAAAGCATGATTATTTTCTAAAACAAAATCAAAAGCATTTTCAACTTTATCAGTGTTTGAACCAAGTGCAAGAATCTCTGAATTTGAATTAAGAATATCAGTAATCATTAAGACAAAGTCAGAGTATCCATTGCTTTTAATTGAGTTATTAATAGCTTCCTCGATTTCCTCTTGACGAGAAAGAACATCGGCAATATCAACTGTATTAACTTGTGCAACACGAACTTGATTGCCATTCAATTCGAAAGTTTTGGCATCAATATCAATAAGTTCTTCAGCAGATTTAGAAGAAAGATTAGTACCAGCTTTAAGCATAGCAAGTCCATATTCTTCCAAATTAACTCCAGCAATTTCTGCAAGTTCAGCTGCAACTGCAGGATCTGAAGCATGTGTAGTTGGAGATTTAAGGAGAAGAGTATCCGAAATCAAACCTGACAAAAGCAAACCAGCCACTTCCTTAGGAACTTCAACATTGTTTTCTTTGAACATACGATAAACAATTGAAGAAGCTGATCCAACAGGTTCCAATCGCATCATTAATGGATTAGCGGTTTCAAAGTTAGCCACACGGTGATGGTCTACTACCTCAATAACCTCAACATCCTTAATATCTGAAATAGATTGTTGAAACTCATTATGGTCTGTAAGAATTACTTGATTAACTCCCTCTGACAAAGCTGATTCAACAACTCTTGGTGCCTCAACACCAAAATAATCAAGAACGAAAGCTGTTTCTTCGTTAGGAGTACCTAAAGCAACAGCTTCAGCATCAACGCCAAGTTGACGTTTCAAATAAGCGTATCCATAAGAAGACCCAATCGCATCAGAATCAGGGTTTTGATGACCAAAAACAAAAACTTTAGACATAAATTCACCTCAAAAATAGTATTATAAGTTATTATAACATATAAAAAAAAGAAACAAAATAAAAAGAGTAACCTAAGTTACTCGAAATATAGTCCGTACGGGATTCGAACCCGTGTTACCGCCGTGAAAAGGCGGTGTCTTAACCCCTTGACCAACGGACCATCTTTATGCCGGCTACATGACTTGAACACGCGACCCTCTGATTACAAATCAGATGCTCTACCAACTGAGCTAAGCCGGCTAACTTTTCTAATGCGGGTGAAGGGACTTGAACCCCCACGCCGTTAAGCGCCAGATCCTAAATCTGGTGCGTCTGCCAATTCCGCCACACCCGCATATATGACCCGTACTGGGCTCGAACCAGTGACCCATTGATTAAAAGTCAATTGCTCTACCAACTGAGCTAACGAGTCTCAAATATTTCTACTTGAACGGTCCCGACGGGAATCGAACCCGCGATCTTCGCCGTGACAGGGCGACGTGATAACCGCTACACCACGGGACCTATGGGAGTTAACGGGATCGAACCGCTGACCCTCTGCTTGTAAGGCAGATGCTCTCCCAGCTGAGCTAAACTCCCTTTGTGCTAAGCGACTACCGTATCTAACAGGGGGCAACCCCCAACTACATCAGGCGTACTAGGGCTTAACTTCTGTGTTCGG
>NZ_JACLQV010000009.1:0-94112 GCF_016648915.1 Streptococcus sp. 3.1
GTTTAATTATTATTTATTAAAATATAGATAAATATCACTTGATTAGTATTTGTTAAGTAGGAGTGTTTAATTCAAACGACCTCATTATAATGGTTGTCACATACATTAAAACAATAAAAAATTTAAAAAAGATTGAAAAATAAAAATAACATGTTATAATTATAGCGTCTATATGAATAGAGAATATTGGTAGTAGTAACTTGAAGCCAACTTGATTGTAATCTTTCAACTCTTTTAGGGAGAGTTTTATACGATTACGTGTTGGTGCTTGGTACTATATGATATGGTATTGGGATAGGGTTATCATACCGATATTTTGATTTGTAAGATAGGGGTAGAGCGTAAGTAAAGGGGACGCTCTTTAAAATGGGGAGAAGTTTTTATGAAATATATGTAAATTAGCAATACTGCTGGATTCAAAAACACTTTTATTAGCAAAGCGTTTTTTCTCCTGCAGTTTTTTTATTTATTAAATAGTGTATTTTTAAATTCGGTGGAGAAGACTAGAAAATCTCAAAACAATTGATATCCTTGGATGATATGACTTAGTTTTCTTGTCTTACTTCTTGAATTTTATACGTAATGATAGTCTTTTTATTGAGACCTTTTTCTTTATCTACTTTACATCATTTGCAAAACAAGACCAATAGCGAGGGCATTCCCTTTAATGCTTTTGGAGAAAGGATAACTCATTTTCCTTTTTATTGGGGATAATAAAGTGATAATGTAGAGTCTTATTTGTCAATATTATATTGATTTCGTATAGGTCATAGGGGGGATCTTACGGGAAAATTAAATATTATGGTTGTCTTTGGGACAAGACCAGAGGCAATTAAGATGGCGCCGTTAATTCTTGAGTTGAAAAACATCAAGAAACCATTAATACTATTACAGTAGTCACAGCTCAACACCGTCAAATGCTTGACCAGGTTTTGGAGACTTTTGAAATAGTTCCTGATTATGATTTGGATATCATGGGAAAAAAATCAATCACTTCAGGAAATTACTTCTAAAATTTTGGCTAATTTTGATCCAGTTGTTAAGAAAGAACAACCTGATTTGGTTTTAGTTCATGGTGATACTACAACAACTTTTGCTGCTGGATTGGTTGCATTTTACAATAAAGTAAGTATTGGTCACGTTGAGGCTGGGCTTAGAACTTATGACAAATATTCACCATATCCAGAGGAAATGAATCGTCAGGTGACGGTTGTGACTAATTCTATCCATCATGCTGTTAAGCTGATAGATCTCGGTATTAGTACTAGGATTATTGGTGGTAAGGTTAAACATTCAACAGATGCCTCTATTGGAAGTACAGCTCTGGAACAAATCAGACAACTGAATTTTGATTGTGCTTTCATTGGTGCTAATGGAGTTGATGCCAATTATTTCACAACGCCAGATATGGAAGAGGCGGTCATTAAACGAACAGTGATAGCTAATGCGCAAAAAGCCTATGTTCTAGCTGATGCCTCTAAACTTGGTCAGGTTACCTATGCTAAGGTAGCCGAGGTTGAGAAAGTAACCATAATCACAAATGCTTCGGAAGAAGGGCTCCTTAAATAATTAAAAGAGAAAACGAGGGTTATTGAAGTATGATTTATACTGTGACGCTAAACCCATCAATCGACTTCATTGTTCGTATCGACAAGGTAGAGATTGGTGAAGTTAACCGTATAGAGAGTGATGATAAATTCGCTGGCGGTAAGGGTATTAATGTCAGCCGTATTCTACAACGTTTAGGAATTGACAATACTGCTACGGGCTTCATCGGTGGTTTTACAGGACGTTTTGTTACAGACAGTTTGGATGCTGAAGGTATTAAAACTACTTAGAATGGTGAGGCTGTAATGGTATTAGGAAAAGTAAGTGATTTTTTAATCAAGCATCAAAGATTGTTAACGTACTTAAGTACTTTTGCTGCGTTAATGTTATTAATGCGCTTAGTGTATGATGATGTTTTGGTTGACCATGATAATCCCATCGTTTTAGCAATCTTTATAGGAATACTAGTTCTTTGGACCCTAGCATCTTACCTTAATCGAAGACAGCATATGCTATCCCACTTTATCTTACAGAGTTCGAAACTTATTAACGTCTATGCTGTAGACTTAGATTATCGTTTTATTGCGGTTAATAAGAATAATATTCGGCTCATGGAAGAAATCTTTTATTTCACTCCCAAAATTGGTGACTTTCCAATGAATTATCTTAATAGTGAAGATGCTGCGCGTTTAAAAGCAAATGTTGATCGTGCGAAAAAGGGTGAAACATTTATATTTATGGATACTATTAAGACAGGCGACAAAACGCTTTACTGGCAAAATATGTATTCTCCCATTTATAACAATCGCCAAAAAGTGATTGGTGTTTTTTGTTTTGTTCTTGATGTTACAGAGCAGAGACTTCATGAACTTGAAATACAGAGGATGGCATACGAAGATGTTTTAACACGGGTTCATAATCGACGATATATTGAGCTTGCTTTTGAGGAATGTCTGACACGTAAAGAAGAACAAATTACGGTTATTATATCTGATTTGGATAAATTCAAGGAAGCAAATGATACCTTTGGACATGCTACGGGAGATAAGATTCTAATTGAATTTGGTGATATTTTAACGAAGATAATGCCTGAAAGTGCTGTAATAGCAAGGTTAGGTGGAGATGAATTTGCGGTTTTACTCCCTGGAGTTTCTGAAAATCAAGCTGAATTTTTAATAAAACTTGTTCAAGCAGAAATGACTCTCAAAGATATGGGGATTACAGCATCTTTAGGTGCTTATACGGACTCTTATCAATCACATAAAAACTTCGTTGATTTTTTTGCAATAGCTGATAAGAAAATGTACGAAATTAAAAGTCAGAAAGGAGAACGTCGATGATGTTTCAAGATGTTGTTATTGTCATTCCTGCCTATGAACCTGATGACCGTTTGTTAGAACTTTTGAAAAATATTCGGGATAAGGAAAATCAAATGTTTGACATTATTCTAGTCGATGACGGTAGTGGAGCTGATTTTGCACCGTTATTTGCAATAGCGCAGAGTAACTATGCATGTCATTTACAAAGACATGCTGATAATAAAGGAAAAGGTCGTGCTTTAAAAACGGCTATTTCATATACTTTGGACAATTTCCCTAATGCCAAAGGAATTGTGACGATTGATTCTGATGGTCAACACACCTACGAAGACATGATGAAATGTTTGGCTGAATTTTTGCAACATCCTGATAGTTTGGTGCTGGGTGTTAGAACATTTGAAAAATCTGTTCCTTTACGTAGTAAATTTGGAAATTTATTGACAAGAGACGTCTTGGGGGCTATGACAGGTGTGCACGTTTCTGATACGCAAACGGGACTTCGTGTGATTCCTATGTCATGGTTGCCAAAACTCTTAACCGTGGAGGGTGAACGGTATGAATTTGAGATGAATATGTTACTTGAGGCAAAAGAGGACAATATTCTGATTTGTGAAGTTGGCATTGCAACGATTTATTTGGATGAAAATCAGTCGTCGCATTTTGATGCGATTCGTGACTCGATTAGAATTTACAAGGTTTTCTTCAAGTACATTTTTTCATCATTGTTTTCCTTCTTGGTTGATATTGTTGCTTTTACGATTTTAATTTCTTTGTTTAATGGATTGAGTTTTAGTGCGGTGACGTTAGCTTCGATTTTAGCGCGTGTGATATCATCTGTTGTTAATTTCACCCTGAATCATAAGGTGGTCTTTAAACAAGGTCAATCAAATAGTGCGATAAAATACTTCACTTTGGTGGTAGTACAGATTGTTTTGTCAAGTTTATTGGTAACAGTTCTAGGAAATGCCTTGACGACGCTGCCAATTTCATTGGTGAAGATTTTAGTTGACGGTACACTTTTCATTGTCAGTTATTTTGTGCAAAAACATTTGATTTTTAGTGGAGGTGAGAATGAAGACTAGTAAGAGGATACTCTATTTCGTTGCATTTGTAACGACTGCCTTTTATTTAACTTGGCGTTTGGTGGCGACTATTCCGTGGCATGATTCATGGTTTGCGCTGATCTTTGGGATTTTATTGTGGGGAAGTGAGGTAGTTTCAGCCATTACAGGCTACATTCTCATTTGGAATAAGCAAAAGGACTTTGAGCTTGAAAAGCCTGAGATTGCTAAGGATCGTTACCCAGATGTGGATGTTTTGATTGCAACGCATAATGAGGATCCAGAGTTGCTTTATAAGACGATTAATGCCTGCACTTTTATGGAATATCCTGATAAGTCTAAGGTGCATATCTACGTCTGTGATGATACCAATCGTCTAGAAGTTGCCAAATTGGCTGATGAGCTTGGTGTTGGTTATTTTGGTTTGGCGGATAATAAAGATGCCAAATCAGGAAACTACAATAATGCTTTACGTCAGACGTCATCACCTTTGGTGGCGACATTTGATGCGGATATGATTCCTTATCGTGAATTCCTGTTGGAAACTGTGCCTTATTTTGTTGAACAAGTTGAGGCTTATGAAAATGGTGACGATTATGATAAGTCAAAAGTTGGTTTGATTCAAACGCCACAAAGTTTTTACAATGCTGATATTTTCCAATTTAACTTGTTTTCAGAATCAACCTTACCAAACGAACAAGATTTCTTTTCCAAAGAAATTAATGTTTGCAATAATTCGCACGGTGCAGCGGTTTATACGGGGTCTAATACGCTTATTTTCCGCAAGGCGATTGAAGATGTTGGTGGTTTTCCGACAGATACCATTACGGAGGATTTCGAGCTAGGTGTTCGGATGAATGCGGCTGGTTATGTAAATTATTCGACGAAAAGTCCAATGGCTAGCGGGTTAACGCCAACAGATTTGAAGAGTGTCCTCAAACAGCGCGCGCGCTGGGGACGTGGCGTTATTCGCAGTAGCTACAATATGAATATCTTCTTTAATCCCAAATTGACAAAGGGGCAAAGAATTATTTATATTAATGGCTATCTTTATTGGTGGTCTTTCTTTAGACGGTTATTGTATATCTTGGCACCGATTTTATATACAGTTTTCCATGTGCGTGTGGTGGTGTCAAATATCTGGCTACTGTTCCTATTCTGGTTGCCAAGTTACGCATTGACACACTTGTCAATGCGAGAAGTCTCAAAACAATACCGAACACAGGTTTGGGGAGAAATTGTGGAAACGATTTTTGCTCCGTATTTGTTTATTCCCATGATGTTGGAGTCCTTTGGCATTAGCGATAAAAAATTTAAGGTGACACGTAAGGGAAATGATACGTCGTGGACGTTGTACCTTTATGCGCTTCCTTATCTTGTTTTATGGGGATTAGCCGTTTATGGTTTGGTGACTTTTAACTATGGAAAATTTGGTTCAGAGCTTTTTTATGGAAGTATTATCAGTTTTTGGTTGATTTATCATATCATCAATTTGACCTTTGCGATTTTCTGTGCGCTTGGTCGTCCGATTTATCGCTCAAGTGAGCGTTTTACTGTTGATGAAGCTATGGTTATTGAGGTTGATGATGATTCTTACCAAGTGAGAGTCTGTGATATTTCAGAAACGGGGATTTCATTCTATACGGATTTACCATTGTATTTGCCAAAAGAAAAAGAACTGACGCTTAATTTGCAATCACGTGATTACCATGCGAGGGTAAAAGGTCATGTTGTTCGTGTTTTTGCGATTGATAATGGTTGGCGCTACGGCGTTCAATTTTCAGAAATTCCTGAAGCTGATAAGCGCGAATTTTATCAGTACATTTATGACCGCATTAATCACAATCTTCCGAAGGAAAAAGACCCTTGGATGACAACATGGGATGATTTATTTGAGAACTTTAGTCAACGTTTCCAAAATAATGAACGTCCTGTTTCAGCCTATGACCAAGTAGCTTTTCCGAAAGTTCGTGTTAATGAAGAGGTTCAGGTTGCTGGAAAAAAATGCCAGCTTAGAAAGACAGATTATTATTACATGACATTTTCTGGAAAATTGACAAATCCTAAAAAAGAACCGAATGTCGCATTTACCTACAAAGATTTGCCAATTCAGTTGACTTTTGTGTCCTATGATATTGATAGAGACGAATCGCTTTATCGAGTTACCAATTTAGCGGATTTGGATAGCTTACCTGCTTTTAAAGCCTTAGCAAATGAATGGAGAGGGAGAGTATGATTAGTATTGCTAGATTACTGTTGTTCTTTGTGATTACCATGGGGTATAATGCCTTTTTCCGTAATACTGTGAAGATGAATCGCAGTCTAACATGGGTGTTTACATTTTCAGTCATTACATTGGTATTGTACCTTGGTAGTTTGTTAGGCTTTATGTTGCAAACCGTGTATGCCATTTCTGTTTTGGGCTGTCTTTTGAGTCTTTATTATCTTTGGGCGGTATGGAAAAAGAAATATCGCTTTAGGAGACTTGATTATATTGCGCTTGGAATGATGGCTTATTTGCTTTTGTTTGGAATAACGCTCTGGCATTCACCGCTTTTACATTATGATAATTTTACGCATTGGGCAACGATTGTAAAATTTTTCCATATCAATAATGCTTTGCCAACACAGCAGGATACGATTATTAGTTATTATACCTATCCTGTTGGAAGTTCACTTTTCATTTATTTTTTCACGACTATCGTAGGCTTTTCAGAAGGTAGTATGTTGGTCGGGCAATTCTTCTTGATTGCTTCCAGTCTTTATGCCATGTTTGCGGCACTTCGTGATGATCGACGTGTCTTAATGGTTAGCATGATTTTTGCTTCGTTTGCTGTTTTTAATACGTTCAACGTTGCTATTCGATTAAATAATTTGCTGGTTGATTTTCTGCTTCCGGCCTTGGCCTTGGCAGCCATAGCAGGTTGTTTTGTCTATCGTAATCGTTTCTGGCTTTTGTCGCTAAATACGGCGGTAATTCTTGGATTATTAAGTATCGTCAAAGTAAGTGGACTTTTCTTTGTCGCTCTCGTTTTAGTAGTTTATGTGGTTTGTATTGTGCGTTTACTTGTTCGTAAAAGAGCACGTTTAAAAGCACTAGTGCTGCTCATAATGACCTTGCTAGTCAGCTGTCTTCCTTTTGTTATTTGGCAAAAGCATGTGACGGATAATTTCCCAAATGCCTCAAGTGCCAAGCATGCGGTGTCCATGTCAGAACTTGATCAGGTATTGACTGGAAATCTGTCAGGCGACCCACAAAAAATTATCACTCTTTTTGTCAAATCGGTGTTTACGTTTGACAGTTTGGCAAGCAATGGAATTTTGATAATCAATCTGATTATGCTGATTGCCTTTATTGTGATTGGCATTCGTTTGAAATATAAGAAATTTGTCTTGTTGACTTGGGGATTTGTTGATATTTCGATTGTGACTTACTATATTGGCATTTTACTCATGTATCTGACAGCAATGCCGACTGATGAAGCGTTAGAATTAGCAGGATTTGAGCGCTATGCTTCGAGCATCGTTATCTTTGCTTTTGGTTGTTTGACCATGGCTTTAGCATGGGTAATGGACAAGTGTCTGTATGAAAAAATCATTAGTAAACGTAATGCTAGGTCTTACAAGAGCTTATTTAATAAACACTTGTACCAATACGCGAGCCTTGTTTTGACAGTTTATGCCATTGGAATGTTCTTGTCAGAAAATAATAGCATTGTTTACAATAACAATCAGGAAACAAACAAGGTCGTAAAAGAAATTCATCAGTTTACTGGAAGTCAGAGTAATTCGTCAACGGATAGAATTTTGGTTGTAACAGCAGATAAGGAGAATGTAGATAATTATTTTGTCCAATATGCTAGTCGTTATTATCTGTGGGATGTCAATGTTGATGCCAGAGAAAATTTTGTGTCGGTTGACCAAGAATTTTTAGATTTAATGGCATCATACAGCGACAGCGCAACAAGTTATTACCTCAGCAATGAAAATATCGATACTAGAGATGGTTCCAATTTAACAGACGATGACTTTATTGCACTCTTAAAAACGTATGACGAAGTCTTGATTTTAGATGACCATTATACGTTTAATGCCTTGACGAAAAAACTATTTGGTCGGACATATTCCCCAGGATTGTATAAAGTATCAGATATTCTTGCTGGAAAAGGGTAAGTTTTCTAGCTTTATCAAGCATAAGTCTTGATATTTCAAATAAAATATTCTATTACAACAAAAAATATGTAGAAGGAGGCGGAGTTTGTGACTTCGCCTCTTGTGGTGCTCAAAAGACTTTCTTGAACATTGGAGAGGAAGCTAAGATAAATCCGTTTGAATTATCTGCTCTAATCATCACACAAAGCGAGGTCCTTAAAGGATGCAATCCACGTTCCACACACTCAACACTAGTATAGAAAGATCTCATATCCACAAAAGCAATATTTTGCACTTGATGAAAAGTAATCTTTGTCAATAGATTCATCCAAAACAATAAACCGTTGTTGTTCTAATATCGATTTTGAATCTTCTTGAATCTTACCTCTTTGTAAAGCTATAAAAATAGCAGCAATATTGTTCCCTTGATTACCATCACGATGGCAAATACCTTTTAAGTGACAACCCAAGTATAGATACTTTTTTATACCAAATTTCATTCAGGTGTATTTTCTGTTTTTAGTTCATTTTATCTTCTTCAAAGTGACCAACACCGTCTTCAACAACAAATATACAAGTCACATCAATACTTTCCCCTTCTTCACTATAATAATTACCGCGTATTTCATAGATTCCATCAGAAAATGAGCCTTTGGGCAAAGATAAGAGTTTCGTTTTAAAATAATCAATATGCTCTCTCGAAAATGACTTGCTAGCGTTAGGATCAAGAGAAGCAAAAATACAATCCAAATGAAGACTCACTGCTTTACTCTTCATTAAATTTTTAGGTCTAATATTATAAAAGCCAGCCGCTTCAAAGTCTCCATTATCACGATTCCTGACTGCCTGTGAAAGAATAGTAGCGTAGATTTTTTCTCTAGATACTGGCTCAAACTTATAACTATAATCAAACGTCACTTGTCTGTCAAATAGTTTATTAATTTTATTGGCAACATCTTTTTTGATTTCATCTTCTTCTCGTTGAAAACCTGGTCTCATTTTATAAACATCTAACAAGAAGCTAAACTCGTTAAATTTGACAGTATCAAACAAGTCTTTTTCTTTGTCATTGAGCAATGCTTCGATCTTTGTAGATAACGGAGGATAAAAATCTGAAATATGCTCCCCATTATATTCTCGTATATCTGCTCTCAGATTCTCATCTAAAAAATATCCATCAGAAAATCTCTCAGTATAATTCACTTCAACAACAGTACCGTGAAATGCTTCAATTTCTTTATATGTTCTAATTACTTTTACATTACCTTTAAGACCAAGCGATTTAAATCCTTGTACGACATTATTACTCCACTGATGCCCTTTTCCACAAAAAGTCACTACTACAAAGAAAATTAAACTCACAATGGCAACTATTCCAATAATTGTATATCTTTTCGACTTCATGTCACTGTTGCCTCCCACTATATTAATTTATTTTTCAAGGTCCCCCATTCCATAACTCTTCTAAAATCATTATACTATATACAAACATTTTTCACTCATCCTCTTCAAATGAAAAATTAGATTACTTGAAACTGACTATCAAAAGTGAGATTTAAGTAAAACATCCTAGTCCCACATCCTTATAATTTTCAATTCTACTACTTTTTATTTCGGAAGAATTAGCACCTATCCTCTAACCGTAAAAAAACACTTTGCAAACTGCAAAGCGTTTTCGTTTATACTTTTAACTAGCGTAACTATATAGACTTCACAAGCATAATCAATCTTACAAAATGCTTCTATGCTTCTTATTCTCTAATTAAACCTACTTTGATAAATTAGATTAAACAACCATTGAAGATTGATGAAGGGTTTTGGTTGAACATCAATCACAGGTTGAACAGTTTCTCTAATTTCTTTTTGGACTTTTCGTTGACTATACTTAATCTTATGATAATGTTCATCAAAAGCATCTTGGAGAGAAAAATTACGATTAAACATATAACTTTCACCTGAGTCCGGGTAAAAGACTAGAGTACCATCTGAAAAACCTAATACAGACGATTCTGTTCCTTTTTCTCTAGTTATAGCATACATCCCGTCCTCATCATAGCTAATACCATCTAATTCCGGTGTATAAGCCCAACCCATATTCTCCATCAGCATAATGACGTCTGGTTCTGTCCCCTCCTTATGAGGGATGTGCTGAGCATAATAAACAGAGTTAAATTTTAAATTAATAAAGATAAATAGGCTCATTCCTAAGACTGTATACAGCCCTATAATTAGTCCTACAAAGAGCCCCAAAATATTTCTTTTTTGCATTCCTGTCTTCTCTTTCTTTTTCTCTAATTAAACCTACTTTGATAAATTAAATTAAACAACCACTGAAGATTGATAAAAGGTTTTGTTTGAACCTTCATAATTGGAGAAAAATCTTCCCTAATCTCTTGTTTAATTTTCGATTCATTAACTTGAATTCTTTTTGCTTCTTCTGAAAAATAACTGACGTGATCAAATCTAAACGTACTGTCAAAACCGATAGTCATATTATCCTTATCATATAAAAAGTTTCCTAAGGATTTTGTTAGAAAAGATTTGCTTTTAGTATTTATAATAGCATTTGTTCCATCATTGTCGTATCGAATACCATCAATCTCTGGTGTATAAATCCAGTCCATATTCTCTATCAACATAACGAGATCCGGCTCTGTCCCCTCCTTATGAGGGATATGCTGAGCATAATAAACAGAGTTAAATTTTAAATTAATAAAGATAAATAGGCTCATTCCCAAGATTGTATACAGCCCTATAATTAGTCCTACAAAGAGCCCTAAAATATTTCTTTTTTGCATTGTCATCTTCTCTTTCCTTTTCTACAACCAAACAATCTCTTGATCGGATTAACAACAAACCATTGTACACTATTTTTAACAAGTCTCATAATTTAAGGATTGGTAGCTTTGTAACTGATCTAACATTTTTATGAACAAGAAAAAATCAAGTCTTAACAAATTCCTCCAATACTTCTCCTCACTTTGTTAATCAAGCTAAACATGGTATAATAGTTAAGATTTTTATACTACTTATTTCTGGGCAGAAGTGGGCAGTAAAATTTAAGAAACAGGGGCTAAACCCTTGGTATGAAAGGAATCTAGAAAATATTATGATGAACATGCAAAACATGATGAAGCAAGCTCAAAAGCTTCAGAAACAAATGGAAAAAAGTCAAGCTGAATTGGCTGCTACAACCTTCACTGGAAAATCAGCACAAGACTTGGTCGTTGCTGAATTAACTGGTGACAAAAAAGTAGTTAACATCACTTTCGCTGATGCTGTCGTAGATGCTGATGATGTGGAAACACTCCAAGATATGACTGTTCAAGCACTTAACAATGCTCTTGAACAAATTGACGAAGCGACTAAAAAATCAATGGGTGCCTTTGCAGGTAAATTGCCATTCTAAAAAATGAAAAGGAATCTCACGGTTCCTTTTTCTATATACTCATCTAGCAACTCAGTCATAACATACAAAAGACTTGGACAAGAAATCCAAGTCTTTTTGTGTTAGTCATATAAAAATTTTATTCTTCAACCAAAGCAAGACCTGACTGTGCGTCTTCTTCGTTTGCCAATTTATAGCGATTCTTTTGACCTAAGTAGATACTCGCTGAATCCAATGAACTTTCTAAAGTAGGGTAATTCACATCCTCATTCGCTGTTTGAGTAGGTACAGGTCCTGAGATTAATAGCTCATCATCATTCTTGACATAAATCTGGTATTCCCCAACTTCGCTAGTTTGAGCTAAAATCTCATTCAACAAGTCTGGGTCAAGCGTTTGAGCTACTCCATCAACCACTTGATTAGAGTCCTGCTTATGCTCCGACGAATCCACTACCTCGGTGATAACGATGTAGTCAGGAGTTTCCTCATCTGTAGTCTTAGATTCTTCAGTTTCTGGCTGTTTTTGTCCAGGTGTTTCTTGCTTCTTCGTATCCTGAGCTTGCCCGCCATGATTCTTCAAGTCCTCATCACTAACGGTTTGAACCTTAGTCATATTGGCATCTAAATCAAGTTTAGGAGTTTCTTTGACGTCAGCCGAGGCCCCACTGGTACCCATGAATAGAGCCAGAGTCCCCAAAGTAGCAATCAAGCTGATTATTGCTTTGCCGATAAAACCATTATCTTTGTTCTTAATCATAAATCCCTCACTATTTATTTGGTTAGCTCTAACTGGCTAACAAGGCGTCCTATTTACTGCTGTAGGAGGTAAAAGGTTGGTTGGCTGTTTGACCAACCTTTCACCCAGATAACAATCTTAGCATGCAACCCCCTTGATTTCAAGTGTTTCTTTAATTTTTAAGCATTTTAAATAAATGACAACTTCATGTCTTAAAATTGATGCTAATCTATTATCAGATTAGCTTTTTTACGTTATGCAAATGGTAATTTCTTTAAGTAGTACTTAGGGAAATAATAGTTGTTTTTTAGAAGGATTCTTCAGAAAGCACTTTTGCTGACTTATCTCCAAAAAAATTTATCGGATAAGAAAATTTTGTCAAAACACTTTAAATGTAACTATAAAAAAGAATTCTTGAGACAGGAAGTCGAATTCTAAATATCCTAAAATAAGATTAGGAACTAGAATTCCTCTATTAGTCAAAAGAATGCCACAACAAAAGGATTTAAGGGTAACTTTATGGAATACCCCATAATAAATAACTAATCCCAAAGATACACATCTCTCATTTAGATATATATTTTTAAGGTGTTTATAACTTCTTTAAAAATAACTAACACACAAAAAAATCATTACGAAAAGCCCTCTATTTCCCCATAAATAACTTTCCCCATATAGAAAATGTATCCTCCAAATTCAAAAAAATGTCCGTATTCTGGATACTTCATTGCTAGAAACTATGAAAAAACTCTTTATCTATCATCAACTTTGACGGAAAACTAGATCCCCTTTGGCACCCCTATGATGAAGTATTTACCGACCTAAACTCTCCGATAATTATGGAAATTGAAAAAAATAGTATATCCACTCCGTAAAAGACTAAAAATAACCTAACTTTATAACTATTTCACCAAATCTTCACCTTACTCAAAGCTCATTTGAAATAGTATTTTCTCATATGTAAGCGCTTCGTCCACATTTCTGTCACATGTAAGAAGAACTTCTCCACTTTTAAACCTTTTTTTCCCTCAAAACCTAGATATTCCAAGGAAAATCCGTTACAATAGAGTACGGAAAGATAGGTAATTATCAGCATCATTATTTTCGTATGAAAGGGAAATTCATGGCTTATATTCAAATGAAGCATAGCTATAAACGCTATAAAACCGGTGATCTGGAAATTATCGCAAACAACGACGTAAGCTTTGATATCGAAAAAGGGGAGCTTGTCGTTATTCTTGGTGCCTCTGGCGCTGGGAAATCAACCGTTCTTAACATCTTGGGTGGTATGGACACCAATGACGAAGGCCGCGTCATTATTGATGGTAAGGATATCTCTGAATACACAGCCAAAGAACTTACAACCTATCGTCGTGAGGACGTTGGCTTTGTGTTCCAATTTTACAACTTAGTTTCTAACCTTACGGCTAGGGAAAACGTCGAACTAGCATCTGAAATCGTTCCAAACGCTAAAGATGCTACTCAAACACTCGTCGAAGTCGGTTTGGGAGACCGCTTAGACAACTTCCCATCACAACTATCTGGTGGGGAGCAACAACGTGTCGCTATTGCACGCGCCGTTGCCAAAAATCCAAAGATTCTTCTTTGTGATGAACCAACAGGGGCTCTGGATTATCAAACAGGAAAACAAATCCTGACCCTCCTTCAAGAAATGGCTCGCAAACAGGGAACAACTGTTATTATCGTGACCCATAATGCTTCTCTAGCTCCAATTGCCGATCGTGTCATTCGAATGCACGATGCCAAGATTAAGAGTGTGGAACTTAATCCTAATCCACAAAAAATCGAGGACTTGGAATACTAGAAAGGAGCAACGTCATGAAAAAAACAACTTATTGGAAAGATGTTTGGCGAACCTTTGTAGCTTCTAAAGGGCGTATGCTCTCTATTGCCTTACTTATGGCACTGGGATCCTTTGCCTTGATTGGTCTTAAAGTAACTTCTCCTAATATGAAGAAAACTGGGGAACACTTCTTCAAGACGCATCAAACAGCTGACTTGAGCTTAATCAGTACTTACAGTATCAACCAAACCGATCAGGACCTTCTCAATACAATAAAAAAGAAGAATGTAGACATCGAGTATGGTTATTTCAAAGATGCTGTCGTCAAGGGGACGAATACGGCATTTCGTATCTTCTCTAAACCTAAGAAAATCTCCACTTACGACCTTATTGAGGGGAAACTTCCTACCAAGGACGGGGAAATCGCTCTTTCCTCAACTTATAAAGAAGAATATAGCGTCGGAGATAAGATTAACTTTTCTGAGCCAGTAGATAGCTCAGGGCAAAAGCAGTTAAAGGAACAAACATATACCATTACTGGTTTTGTTAATTCCTCTGAACTTCTCTCTAGGAACCGTCTTGGTAATGCCAGCGCTGGTACGGGGAAACTAGATGGCTACGCCATTGTGCCAGAGACGGACTTCACCTCTAATGATTACATGATTGCCCGCATCCGCTACAAGGATTTGGAAAATGTTAGTCCTTTTAGTGAGGAATACGCAAATAAGATTTCTGAACGAAAGGCTGAACTTAAGAAACTCTTTAAAGATGAACCTGAGAAACGCCTAACTGAGATCAAGTCTCAGTCTCAAGCTCAAATTACTCAAGCTAAACAAGAACTTGAAACAGCCATCGCACAGACCCAGCAAATGGCTACAAGCAACGCTGCTGAAGCTACTAGTGTCAAAGAAGCTACTACCAAGATTGAAGCCAAGCAAAAAGAACTCGAAGAAAGTCAAGCAATGGTCGATAATTTACCAGCGCCTAGCTATCAATTCTACTCTCGTCGAGAGATTCCGGGTTCTGAGGGATATGTTGCTTATGAAAGTAATATTAACATCATTCACGATGTGAGTAACATCTTCCCTGTCGCTCTCTACTTTATGGCAGCTTTGGTTACCTTTGTAACCATGGGACGCTTTGTTGAAGAAGAGCGTGGTAAGGCTGGTATTTTCAACGCCCTAGGCTACAGTAATTCGCGAATTATCCATAAATTCGTCATTTATGGCTTGATAACGAGTATTACTGGTACAACCGCAGGTGTTATTACCGGTCATACACTACTTCCGATTCTAATTCACAACACTTATAAGAGCGATTTGCAGCTTCCTGCTTTTGAATTGCACTTCTACTTAGGACTTACCCTTGTGGCCTTCCTTTTAGGTCTCTTATCTGCTGTGCTACCTGCCTTTGTGGTTGCCAAGAAAGAGCTCTGGGAAAAGCCTTCCCAACTCCTCCTTCCAAAACCACCTCGAGCAGGAGCTAAGATTGTCCTAGAGCGCATCACACCGCTTTGGAATCGTCTCAGCTTTACGGAAAAAGTTACCATGCGTAATATTTTCCGCTATAAGCAACGGATGTTTATGACCCTCTTTGGTGTCGCAGGTTCTATTGCACTTCTCTTTGCAGGTTTAGGAATTCGATCTTCTGTATCTAACCTTAACCAGCAACAGTTTGAAGACATCATTCACTATGATATGATTGTTGCCAAGCAACCAAATGCGTCAAGTGCTCTGGATGAGGAACTCACTAAACTCCTCGATAGCAAAGACGTCAAAGAATACTTGAATGTCCATTTTGAAACCTTGCAAAAAATTGCCGGTACCAATAAGGACACCCAAGAAATCTCAACTCTTGTCTTTAACGACCGTGACGAAAAACTCATTGACAGTTACGTTAGCTTACATGACCGAGACCGCAATAAGACTCTCAGGCTATCTAATGACGGAGCAATTATCTCTGAAAAAATGGCAAAACTTCTAAACCTCAAGGTCGGAGATACCATTACTGTGCAAAACAGTCAGGATGAATCTGTCAAGATTAAGATAGCTGGTATCACTGAAATGTACATGGGGCATTTCCTCTTTATGAATGCTAGCTACTACCAAAAAGCTTTCGGGACACCTTCAGTGAACAACGCCAACCTTGTTACTCTCGCTGAACCAACTAAGCAAAATGTTGAAAATATGGCAGCCAAATTCATCAACTTGCCAGATGTTTACGGTGTTGTTCAAAACAACAACCTTAAACTGCAAATCAGCACTATGGTCAATTCATTGACACAGGTTATTGGTATTTTGATTACGGTTTCCATTCTCCTTGCTGTGGTTGTTCTCTATAACCTAACTAACATCAACGTTTCAGAACGTATCCACGAACTTTCAACCGTTAAGGTTCTTGGTTTCTACAATAATGAAGTATCCCTCTACATCTATCGTGAAACTATTTACCTGTCTATCATCGGTATCTTCGTAGGGTTTGGTCTTGGACAAGCACTCCACCAATATATGGTAAGCATCATTCCGCCAGATCGTATCATGTTTGATCCATCTATCGGTTTGGCTACCTACCTTCTACCAGCTGTTCTTATCGGCTTCATTCTTATTATCCTTGGCTTCGTTGTTAATAACCGCCTTGCCAAACTAAATATGCTCGAAGCTCTAAGTTCAGTTGAATAAGCTAAAAACGCCTGAGAAGCAATTCTCAAGCGTTTTTATATTCGATAAATTTATTTCGTTTTAGTCTTAGCCAACTCCAAACAGTAGGTCTTTACATGACAATGAGGACAAGTCAGTTTACGAGTCCTAGGAGTATGCCCTGCAAGAGCAAACTCTTTAAAACTAGGGTCAAAGGTCCTATGACAATTAGGACAGAGGTATTCGAACTGCTTTCTATAGTGAAACACCACTAAATTTGTGGCTATGATAAATGCGGGGCAGACAACAAACAAACCTCTAGGATCCTTAAAATAATAAATGACTATCAGTAGGGCTATGATATAAAGAAGACTCGCTAGAATGATGCTCCCATACATTCTCAACTGCAAATTTCGCCATGATTTTTGATTTTCCATAAGACGTGAAATGTCTGACAAATCTTCCAACGAAAGTTGACGCCACTTAGCAGTTGCTTTTTGCAAGTGATGTGCACGTTTTAGTTTGACCTCTATTTCCTTCGAAGACTTTTCCAAACTCTCGATTTGGTCTGTCAACAAAAGCTCTAAAACCTGTTCCCTATTCTCTTCTTGCAAGAGTTTCTTGATTTGTTTGATTGAGAAGTCCAAATCTCTTAAGAAACAAATGACTTGCAGGCGTTCCAAGTCTGATTCGTGATAAATTCTCCGACCACCTTCTGTGACTTCAGACGGCGTCAAGATACCTCGTTGATCATAGTACTGGACAGTCCTAACAGACACCTCTGCTGCTTTAGCCAACTCTCCTGTTGAAAACTGCGACATCTCAGTCACCTCCTTTTAAGATTTTCCATCAAAGGAGGACCTTGGCCACCCTTGATACCTAGATTCTACCTTATAACGCAAGGTGACGAGCAAGCCCTAACCCTAAAGGATTTTCACTTCTTACAGAAAAAGTTAGCCATCACTCTTTACAGCCTTTACAGCTCTTGTAAAGCTTTAGTCGAAAAGGCTACCCAAACCTAAGGCAGCAAAAGGATTGTTACTGACTTCTTCCTGTTGCTCCAAAAGTTTGGCATTCTCATCTAATTCGAGAAACTTCTCGTAAATCTGTGCAGTCATCCGAGCATCCTCCAAGCTGTTATGACCGTGTCCCTTGATTCCAAAGAAATCTGCGACACTGGTTAGCTTGAGGTTGACAATACCATTCAAATCCGAAGCACGACGGTCAAAGGCCTCATCGAAAACATCTAAAGCATATTGCTCTTCCAAGTCTAAACCATTTTCAGCTAGAATAGGCAAATCTGATTTAAGAGCATTGTAGCCAATAAGTGGAGTGTCACCAACAAATGATTTAAAATCCGCCAGAACAGACTCTAGCTTTGGTGCCTTGGCAATCTTATCCGCTGTAATTCCAGTCAAACCATTGATAAAGGATTGCAAAGGAACATCCGAATAGACGAAAGAATCAAACTGGTCCACTTCCTCATGCTGATTCAGCTTAACGGCCGATACTTGGATAATATGGCTAACCCCATCCACCGTGTTAAACTCCAAATCAAAGGCAATATAAGTTTCTAAATTTTCCATTTTAATCTCCTACAATAGTTAAAGCTGAGACTGAGTCCCAGCTTCTTTTTTATTTTCCAAATAGACGTCCAAAGAAACCTTTTTTAGAAGCTTCTTCTTGTTTGGTCTGGATTTCTTCCACTTGGGCCTTGGCTTCGTCAACCTCAACCTTAGCCTCATCAAGTTCCAGTTTAAGCTCTTCCTTGTCCTTCATAGCAGTCAAGGTCAATTGCTGCTGTTGATCAATTTGCTTGTCCTTTTCGGCGATTTGAACGTCTTTGACACGCAATTGGTCATCCATGTTAGACAACTGTTCGTCCTTAGCCTTCAACTGAGCATAGAGACGGGCAATCTCAGAGTTTTTCTCGTCTACAAGAATCTCCAACAACTCACGTTGTTTTGTTTCTTCATCGATTGGCTCATCGTCAAAGATGGTTTTCTTGTAAATTTCCTCCAACTTAATCAAGCCACTGCGTTTAACGACAGTAACCCCTTTAGCATTTTTTTCTAGATCTTCTTCTGGAAGTTGTTTGACACGATTATTGACTGCTTGACGACTAACACCAAGGATTTCAGCAATCTCGCTGACTGTCTTTTCAATACTCATAATAGCCTCATTTTCTCTTGAAATGTCTTACTATGAGAATATCACAATCACTCCTTTCTGTCAATTTGACTAGTTATTCTGGATACCTGAAGGACTTTTTTCCTTTCACTCTTCAAACAATTTACTTGATAGGAAGCTAAGCTTTTGGTAAACTATGTGTGGGTATAAATGTATATAGAAGGAAAGTCTTTGACTTAAACAATCGGTACTTCCAAATTGGGTTTGATCGGTATCAGATCTGTTGTATCTAGGAATGGTGGGAACAATTCCACAAGGTTTGGGATTTTCATTCTTGCTCCAATTTTTGATGGTATTCGAGCAACCTTGGTTGCAAAACGACTTGATATTGAAGCATAAATCACATTATCTTCAACGGTTTGACTGTTGGAGTTTTTTTATTGTTACTTTACTCGCTTACTAAAGCCTCATATTGCCATCCGAGATTGAAAAAAGCCCTAAATTATGCCATAATAAACAAAAGCAAAATAGAAAGAATGAGTCCTATGAAAAACTTCCGTGATGATATTAAGGTCAATGATTTGGCCCAGCCCTTCTTAGAGCCAATCGTCGAACAAATGACCACTGTATTCGATCCTGAGATTGAGCTAGACATTTACAACCTTGGTTTGATTTATGAAATCACTGTCGATGAAAATGGCCACTGCTACTTCCTTATGACCTTTACTGATACTGGTTGTGGCTGTGAAGAGACTATGCCTTATGAAATCGCTGAAAAGCTAAAATCCATTGACGGTATTAACTCTGTCAAGGTGGAAACCACTTATTCACCAGTCTGGAAGATGACACGCATCAGTCGTTATGGACGTATCGCTCTTGGTATCTCACCTCGAGGCGGAAAATAAAAGGAAAACCGATTGGACATTTCCAACCGGTTTTTTACTAGAGTAACAACAGACAAACCATTACTTGTCATCATACTGCCAACAACTGTCTCAGGATTTAATATCAAAAAATCACATCGAACAAATGTCCGGTGTGATTTTGTTTTATATCATATCATTAGGCTTTACCTGATTTATCCATGTTCCAGAAGTCGGTAACGGCACCACGTGACGCTGAAGAAACGATGTGAGCATATTTACCGAGGACACCACGGCTATAAAGTGGTGGCAACTCAGTTTCCGCTTTACGTTTCGCCAACTCTTCGTCTGAAACGTGCATCGTAATTTCTTTGGTATCTTGGTCAACTGTAACCATATCACCTGTACGGAGGTAGGCAATAGGTCCACCAACCTGAGCTTCAGGAGCAATGTGACCAACAACGAGTCCGTAAGTACCACCTGAGAAACGTCCATCTGTCAAGAGGGCAACCTTGTCCCCTTGACCTTTACCAACAATCATTGAAGACAATGACAACATTTCTGGCATACCAGGACCACCCTTAGGACCTACAAAACGTACAACAACTACGTCGCCATCAACGATTTCATCAGAAAGAACTGCTTCGATGGCATCTTCTTCTGAGTCAAATACTTTAGCGGGACCAGTGATGTTACGAACTTTAACCCCTGATACTTTGGCAACCGCACCTTCTGGAGCCAAGTTACCTTTCAAGATAATCAATGGACCATCAGCACGTTTAGGATTTTCAAGCGGCATGATGACTTTTTGACCTGGTGTCAAATCATCGAAGGCCTCCAAGTTTTCTGCAACAGTCTTACCAGTACATGTGATACGATCACCGTGAAGGAAACCATTCTTAAGAAGGTACTTCATAACGGCTGGTACACCACCAACATTGTAAAGATCTTGGAAGACATATTGACCTGAAGGTTTCAAGTCAGCCAAGTGAGGCACACGCTCTTGGAAATCGTTGAAATCTTCAAGTGTCAAATCAACGTTAGCTGCATGAGCAATAGCGAGCAAGTGAAGTGTCGCATTTGTTGAACCACCAAGTGCCATTGTGACAGTGATGGCATCTTCAAAGGCTTCACGTGTCAAGATATCTGATGGCTTAAGACCTAGTTCAAGCATCTTAACAACTGCACGACCTGCTTCTTCGATATCTGCTTTCTTCTCAGCTGATTCTGCAGGGTGAGATGATGATCCTGGAAGGCTCATCCCCATTACTTCAATCGCTGTCGCCATTGTGTTGGCAGTATACATACCACCACAACCACCAGGGCCAGGGCAGGCATTACATTCAAGATTTTTAACCTCTTCTGCGGTCATATCACCGTGGTTCCATTTACCGATACCTTCGAAAACAGAAACCAAGTCGATATCCTTACCGTTAAGGTTACCTGGTGCAATGGTACCACCATAAGCAAAAATCGCTGGAATATCCATGTTAGCAATGGCAATCATAGAACCAGGCATGTTCTTATCACAACCACCAATAGCAACAAAGGCATCGACGTTGTGACCACCCATAGCTGCTTCGATTGAGTCGGCAATGATATCACGAGATGTCAATGAGAAACGCATCCCTGGTGTCCCCATGGCAATACCATCTGCAACAGTAATCGTACCAAATTGAACTGGCCAAGCACCCGCGTCTTTAACACCTTCTTTGGCAATTTGACCAAAACCGTGCAAGTGGATATTACATGGTGTGTTCTCAGCCCAAGTTGAGATAACGCCAACAATAGGCTTTTCAAAACTATCATCCGTCATCCCAGTCGCACGAAGCATGGCACGGTTAGGCGATTTAACCATGCTATCGTAGACAGATGAACGGTGTTTCATGTTATTTTCAGACACGATATTTTCCTCCATAGTTAATAACTATTCTAATTTAAACTTCTACTCCTATTCTAACATAAATTATCTAAAAAAACTGACCATTTACAAACTATTCTCCCTTTTTAAATTATGCTAAAATAAAGGCATGAAACATTTTGATACTATCGTTATTGGCGGGGGTCCTGCTGGCATGATGGCGACTATTGCCTCAGCCTTCTATGGCCAACAAACCCTTCTAATTGAAAAAAATAAACGTCTCGGAAAGAAGCTGGCTGGTACTGGTGGTGGACGTTGTAATGTTACTAACAACGGGACTTTAGACGATCTTCTAGCAGGTATTCCAGGTAATGGCCGTTTCCTCTATAGCGTCTTTTCACAGTTTGATAACCACGATATCATTGCTTTTTTCGAGGACAATGGTGTCAAACTCAAGGTTGAGGATCACGGGCGTGTCTTCCCTAGGACAGATAAATCACGGACCATCATCCAAGCTCTGGAAAATAAGATTTGGGAACTTGGAGCTAGCATCCTCACCAATACAGAAGTTGTCTCCGTCAAAAAGGTTAATGAGCAATTCCAAGTTAAGTCTTCAGACCAGACTTTTACCAGTGATAAACTCATCGTCACAACTGGAGGAAAATCTTATCCATCGACTGGTTCAACTGGTTTTGGACATGATATTGCCCGCCATTTTAAGCTCCAAGTCACTGATCTTGAAGCTGCGGAAAGTCCACTCCTAACCGACTTCCCCCACAAGGCCTTACAAGGAATTTCTCTTGATGATGTCACTCTGTCCTATGGCAAGCACAAGATTACCCATGACCTTCTTTTCACTCATTTTGGCCTATCTGGACCGGCTGCCCTACGTTTATCTAGCTTTGTCAAGGGTGGTGAGATAGCTCATCTGGACTTTCTTCCCAACCAAAGCCAAGAAAATCTCAAGGCTTACTTTGAGGAAAATCGCGAGAAATCTGTCAAAAACACCCTCAAAGCTCTTGTACCTGAGCGTGTCGCTGAATTCCTAGCAGAAGACAAGGCTGATAGCAAGGTTAAACAACTGCATCCCAAAGACTTGGAAAACATTATCAGTCAGCTTAAGGGCATGGAAATTCCAATCACAGGTAAAATGTCACTTGCCAAATCCTTTGTGACTAAAGGTGGCGTTGACCTTAAGGAAATTAATCCCAAGACTCTAGAAAGTAAAAAAGTCCCTCACCTACACTTTGCAGGAGAGGTCCTTGACATCAATGCCCATACTGGTGGCTTTAACATTACTAGCGCCCTCTGTACCGGTTGGGTAGCAGGGATTCAGAGCCCTTGGGACTAAGGATTGAGTCCTCCTATCATAAAAAGCTGTTAAAACCATCTTCTTTTTAATTACTATACCTAAAAAGTGTCCCTTCTAAAACGGAAGGGACACTTTGTCTATTTCTCAAAGGAGAGGAGGGGATTCGAACCCCCGAGCCCCGTTAAGGACTACACGCTTTCCAAGCGTGCGCACTCGGCCTCTATGCGACCTCTCCACATCAAACGATTAGCCTATTAATGGCTAATCATTATTTCAATCAAGTTTTCAAGAGTTAATCTTTAAACTGGGCCTCTACTCGATAGATGACCTGACCTTTTTCTGAGAACTTACGCTCGTATTCAGTCATGACGTTGCCTTCATAATCACTGGCATGAAGGTCCAACCAAACTTTGTTGAGAACCATTCCATACTGTGAAAAGCTCGCCAAACTGTATTCAAAAAGTCCACGGTTGTCTGTCTTAAAGTGAATCCCTCCATTTTCAGGCAAAATTTGCTTATAAGTATCTAGGAAAGTCTTGTAAGTCAAACGACGCTTCTCGTGGCGACTCTTAGGCCATGGATCTGAGAAATTCAAATACATCATATCTACTTCGCCATCTTCAAAATAATTGGTCAAGGCTGAACCATCCACGCGCAAGAGTTTGACATTTTCAGCACCCGAAGCCAAAACCTTATCCAAGGCATAGCTCAATACAGACAGCTGAATATCAATACCAATGTAGTTGATGTCAGGGTTTTGTTGGGCCATTCCAGTAATGAAGGCCCCTTTACCAGATCCTACCTCGATATGGATAGGATTGTCATTACCAAAAAGCTCATGCCACTTACCTTTAGCAGCCTCCGGCTCAAGGATAACGTACTGAGGATGGTTAGCTAGGTGTTCCTCTGCACCTTTACGTTTTCTAACTCGCATGTCTACTTTCTAATATCTGTGCAAGGTCTCTCTGAATTTACGAAGTTCATAAATTTCTCGGTTGGCATGTTCCATATCACGACTATCAAAGAATTTTGAAATCTGTGTCAAATATGAAAACTGCCCATACCAGTAAATCTTATCCATCACAAGGTCGTTGTTCTTATAGCCATAGTATGACAACCACTGTGGCCAATGTGCCAATGGGATATAATGGCTGAGGATCTGCGCCACATCATACATACGATCTGTTAGACGTACAGAATCCCAATCAACCAAATAAATCAATCCTGAGGTTGTGATGACAAAATTACTATGACGAGCATCTCCGTGAACAATTGTTGCAATTTCCGCACGAAACTCTGGAAGATGACGTTTCAAATCTCTAACAACGTCTTGAAGGAAACCATTCTCACGCAATTGGTAAGCGGCATTCTCCTCCCACTCGTGTAGAAGATCAAAAGGATTTTCAATATGATAATCCAACTGCAAGAGTTGATTAACCAAGTGTTTAGAGCGGTGCAAATTACCAAGAATTTGGATAATCTGTTTACTATTCATGTCATGTTTGGTCAAAATACGACCATCAAGCCACTCCTGTGCACTCATCATGTCACCATTTCCCAGACGCTTAGCCCACAAGAGCTGTGGTGCAATCTGTTCCTTGGCAAGAGCTGCCAAGATTGGTGTTGTATTCATCTTCACAAAGACGCGATCTCCGTTTGGGTAGGTTCCCATATAGGCCTTACCACTATTTCCTTTGAGAGGAGTCAGGCTCAAATCTTTATCTGTTGATGTCACCTAGGCATCTCCTTTTTCTTTAGTCATTCGTTTCTATTTTAACTTATTTAATAGGTGTTAGTCAATCATCTTCTTAAGCTTGGATGGTAGGTAAACAAGGCTCAGAACTAGCATCATTCCAACCAAAATCAGACTAAACTTAAGGTCGAAGAGACAAACAGCCTGTACCAGAGTCATCCCAAGTACAATCTGGCTAATCAAGCGCTTAAGATTGCTTACCTGCATGTCTTTTCCAACTGGCATAAGATTAGCCATTCTCTGATAAGCAAAGTGCGATTTAAGTGCCGTGAGCTGGAAGAGCAAGAGGTAGTCAAAAACAACCACAAGCACCATAGCCAGCCATTTTTCAGGAACCAAAAAGAGAACCAGAAGTGTTAGGGCAAACAGGCGTAGGCTAAGGGCAAAGTAATCTCCAGAACGCAAGAAGGCTCTTAGATAAAGATTGTACCAGGTATGTTCCTTGTCTTTCTTTGTACGTTTGAGAATAGCATCCAAATAAGAACGGCGTTTAACACTCGACGTAATTCCCTTAACATTGGTAAAAAGTGAAAAGAACTTCAGAATCGATTGTTGACGCTTATTTTCCGCTGCAATAGCCTCAGCCCAATTCAGGCCAGACTGCTTATAAAAAGGTTGGGCCTTTTTCTGGAAAATAAAGTACTTAAGAATAGCCATAGCCACAGCTACAAGAATAACTCCCCAAACTGGAAGTCCCAAGGCTAAAAAGAGGGGAATAACCAAAATAAAAATCAGGCTTTGTACGATTACCCAAAATCTAAAAGCACGCCCTGTTGCCTTCTTAACATGGCCTAGCACCTCTTCTTCCTTCACCAAGAGGTAGTGCTTGTCCGCAGGTTCTAAATAAGTCGCAATATTCCCCCAAAAAGGCAATAACAGACAAAGCATAAGCAAGCCAAGAATGATTGCCCATGGATTCTTGGGAAAATGTTTCAGCAATTGGCTATACTGCACCAAGACGAAACCTAAAAGAAAGAGGAGAACCAAGATAAAGTGATCATTAAAGACGTAGCGACTATACTTAGCACAGCGGGCATTGAATCGCTTGCTACGCTCCTTAAAAAGCTCAGCTATCATGACAATTCTCCCTTAGTTAACTGCATGTAGATATCGTTAAGACTAGCACTGTTATCACCGAAAGTCTGACGAAGTTCTTCAAGAGTTCCCTGTGCTAGGACCTGTCCATGGTGCAAAATCACAAAACGGTCACACATCTTCTCAGCCGAATCCAAAACGTGAGTAGACATGAGAATTGCTTTGCCCTTAGCTTTTTCCTCAGCCAAAAGCTCAATCAAGTCCGAAATAGCCAAGGGATCCAAGCCCAAGAAGGGCTCATCAACGATGAATAGACTTGGATTCACAATAAAGGCACAGATAATCATGACCTTCTGCTTCATTCCCTTTGAAAACTGAGTCGGGAACCAATCTAACTTTTCATCTAAGCGAAAGAGTTTGAGGTACTTGTCCGCACGTGCCATCCCCTCAGTCACATCAAGACCATAGGCCATCAACACCGTTTCCAAATGTTCACGAAGCGTCAACTCTTCATAGAGACTTGGCGTTTCAGGAATATAGCCAATCTTCTGACGATAGCTAGCTGAATCTTGTTGAATAGCTAACCCATCAATGGCAATCTGTCCCCCATAAGGTGTTAAGAGACCAATAATCTCGTTAATTGTTGTTGATTTCCCAGCACCATTAAGACCAATGAGACCAACCAATTCACCATCAGCCACCTCAAAAGTCACATCTTTTAGGACGGGAATATTAGCGTAACCACCCGTCACCTTTTCTAATTTAAGCATTATCTTTTCTCTCTTTGGTATGATATAATCTATTATAACAAAAACTCATGGAAAGGTCGTTATTATGGATAATTGTATTTTCTGTAAAATTATATCTGGAGAAATTCCTTCATCAAAAGTCTACGAGGACGACAAGGTTCTAGCCTTCCTCGATATTTCACAAGCTACAAAAGGACATACCTTGGTTATTCCTAAAGAGCACGTTCGTAACATCTTAGAAATGTCTGCTGGGACTGCTGAGACTATCTTTAGCCGTGTTCCAAAAATTGCTCGTGCGGTGCAAAAAGCAACTGGAGCAATCGGCATGAATATCCTTAATAACAACGAAGAAGTTGCAGGACAAACCGTCTTCCACGCTCATATCCATCTCGTTCCTCGTTACGGTGCAGACGATGGTATCCACATGGGATTTGACGAACACGAACCAGACTTCGCTGCCCTGGCCGACCTTGCTGACAGCATCGCTAAAGAGGTAACAGAATGAAAATCGGACGCTTTCTAGCTCTTGGAACTCTTGCCTACGGTGCCTACTACGCCTATAAACGACGTGAAGACATCAAAGAGGAAATCCTAGACCTCAACCAATCACGAGAAAATATCTCTCACGATCTGGACAATATCAAACGCAACCTTGACATCATCAAGGAACAAAACCTAGTTCTCGCTGACATCAAACAAGACCTCAACTATAAAAAACGCGTCTTCCAAAAAGACCTCGAGCCCCGACTCAATATCATCCAAGAACGCTTGCAAAAGTATCAAGGTGAGGATAAAGAATAAAGGTAAGTAGCCTATGCTACTTACCTTTTTGTTATTCAGTTTTTTCAGCATTAAAAGAACTTATAGAGACTTGAGTTGTTGTAAACTCATTATCACCCTTAAACTGAGAGAACTCAAACAGAGTCTTACCAGATGGAGCCCAGTTATTAGCAGATACGTACTGCGTACCAACTGTAACACCGTCAGCATTTACCAAATTAATTGTTAAGTAGATATCTTTTATTAAATATTCTGTTGTATTCTCAACTGTTGCAGAATAATATTTTGTATATTCATTAGATTTAGTATTATCTACTGTAAAATTGATATTCTTAACAAGATTTTCAATAGCTTCTTTCTTTGCATTGTTATCTTTAACTTCATTTCCTTGAGCAAGTAACTCTGATAAACTATCTTTATCTTGTACTGGAATAGAATTTATTTTATCTATTGCAGAAAGTAAGGATGTTCTTTTACCAATATGCTCATCCCACTTGGTTTCAAAACTATCCGAACCATATGTTTTCGCAATTTCTAATCCATTATTTAATTCATTAATATAAGAAATTGCTAACTCTTGAAGTTTACTATCCTTAAACTTCTTATCTTTATATTCACTAATTTCATCTAATTCTTTATTAATTGCTTTTTTAAACGAACTAGCCGAGTCACTTTTTTCATTATCAATATACTTCCAACGAGCATCTAGACCCTTGGCTAAAGACTTTATAAAAGCTCCATCATACGTTTTACTTTCATTAGAGTTTGTACAAGCTGATAATGTAACAATCCCAATCAAAAGCAATAATAGAATAGTAATCTTTTTCATAAAATTTCCTCACTATTTAATTTTCGTTATATATTATATTTTTAATTTTACTAACTGTCAACTATTTATGAAAAGAAAATAAATTTTTTTATGTTTTTTCAGATTATTACAAATGAGTTAACCTAATACTTTTATTTTCTTCTCTCGCTTGACTCTATACAGACAATTTTGAATACGCTTGCTATTATCAAATTCTTACTCACCCCACTCTGTATAGATCAGATACTTTCCCCTGTGCTAAAAGTGATAGAAGCAATATTGCTTCTATCACTCGGAAGATTTGAGACTCAGGCTCAAATCTTAGGAATGGAATTCCGCTAGGAAGTCGCTTCCGTCCCTAGCACCCAAGGAAAGTCTAAAAAATTTATAAAAAAGAAAAGCAGAGATATCTAACATCTCTGCTTCATAATAGGATTAGGAGGTTTTATGCTTCTTATTCAGCATCTTTTTCTTTGATAACCAAGACACCGTCTTCCATATCAGCTTCTAGGTGTTTAGCATCAAGGTTATCCAAGTGGAAGTCTGTGACTTTGTCACGGATTTGTTGTTCAACCACACGACGGAGTGGACGAACACCCATGACTTCATCGTAGCCTTCTTCAGTCATGTATTCTTTAGCAGCTTCGCTAACTGCCAAGTCAATGTCTTTCTTAGAAAGAGTCTTGTTAACTTCAACCAACATAAGGTCTACAATCTTAGAAAGATCTTCTTTGCTCAAGTGTGAGAATTCGATAACAGCATTGAAACGGTTAAGGAATTCTGGACGGAAGTAAGGTTTCAAACGATCCATAAGTTCTGGTTTATCAGCATCTTCTGTCAAGTTAGCTTCGTAACCAAAGCCTGCGTTTGAAGTTGCAATAATCACAGTATTCTTGAAGTTTACAGTGTTACCTTGACCATCTGTCAAACGACCATCGTCCAAAACTTGGAGGAGAAGGGTGATGACTTGAGGGTCAGCCTTTTCAATTTCGTCGAGAAGAACGATTGAGTATGGGTTACGGCGAACACGTTCTGTCAAAGTATTGCTATTGTCATCATAACCAACATAACCAGCTGTTGTACCAATCAATTTAGAAACGGCTGTGCGGTCGCTATATTCTGACATGTCCAAACGGATAATAGCATCTTTAGTTCCGAACATATCAAGAGCCAATTGTTTAGCCAACTCAGTTTTACCAACACCAGTAGGTCCTACAAAGAGGAAGCTACCAATTGGACGGTTACCTTCGTCAAATCCTGCACGGTTACGACGGATGGCACGTGCCACTGCTTCAACGGCTTTATCTTGACCGATAACTTTAGTTTGCAAACGGTGGCCCATATCTTTCAAACGTTCGATATCAGTTGCTCCCATTTGCGATACTGGAATACCAGTCATACGTTCTACAGATTCAGCCACATCGTTAACAGTTGCAGTGACTTTAAGGTCTGCTGTATGGTTAGCAATTTTCTTTTCAAGTTCTTCAATACGAACCTTAGCGTTTAGAGCTGCTTCGTAGTCTTCTTTGGCAGCTGCAGCTTCTTGTTTAGCTTTTTCTTCTTCAATTTCATGTTCAACAGCATTCACATCAGTCACTGGGTGTTGAGCAGCCAAGTGAGCAGCTGTTACATCGACAAGGTCGATAGCCTTATCTGGCAAGCTACGTTGTGGAATGTATTGTACAGAGAAATCTACTGCTGCCTTCAAAACATCATCTGGCAAGATAACATTGTGGTGTTTTTCATAAAGATCACGGATACCTTGGAGAATTTTGAAAGTATCTTCAGCAGAAGGAGCATTGACCTTAACTTCGTTGAAACGACGAGCTAGGGCAGCGTTCTTCAAGATAGTGTTACGGTATTCATCCTGAGTTGTTGCACCAATCACTGTCAATTCACCACGTGAAAGAGCTGGTTTCAAGATATCAGCAAGACCTTTAGACCCTTGACCATCGCCAGTGCTTCCGGCACCAAGAATTTGGTGGATTTCATCGAAGAAGAGGATAATGTTTCCAGCTTCTTTGACTTCGTTTACCAAGTTTTGAATGTTTTCTTCAAAGCTACCACGGTATTGAGTACCAGCTTCAAGTCCAGAAATATCAATTGAGATGATTTCCTTGTTCTTGATAGCAGCTGGGACATCACCATTGACGATGGCTTGAGCCAAACCTTCAACTACGGCTGTTTTACCAACCCCAGCGTCCCCGACAAGGACTGGGTTATTCTTGGTACGACGAGCCAAGATTTCGCAAGCTTCTTGGATTTCTTTGTTACGTCCGATAACAGGATCCAATTTACCTTCGCGAGCTTCTTCAGTCAAGTTACGACCAAGTTTAGCAAGGATACCATCTTGTTTAGGTCCTTTACCTTGTTGTTGAGTTGGGTTCACTGCTTCACCTTCATTACCAGGCAATTGACCTGTTTGACGGTAAATCGCAAATTCTTCAGGTGTCACTTCACGACCGTTAATCATATAGCGACGGTTTTCTGAACGGTAACCACCCATGTTACCCATCAATTGATTGAAAAGATCGTCCATATTGTTAAAGTTGTTGTTCATATAATTACCTCGTTTTGTGTTTTCTTGTGAAATTTTTTAAGTGTTATTTTTATGTTAATGTGTTTTTTGACTTTTACTGACCAAAACCCTAAAAATTTTTAGTAGCTTCAACTACTCTTCTAATAATTTCAGGTTTTGCTCTTGGTAGGAGACTGAGAACTTTCACAGTCTTAAATAAATTGTCATTTAGCATAAGAGCCACCTTCTTTCTGTGAATCTCTCAATATAGCTAACTTCTAAGCCTCTTTCAGAAAGAAACTTGTAGATTAAGGAAACCTTTTTCCTTATAGCTTTATCATATACCTTTCATCTGCTTGGGTCAAGAATTTAGTTTTGACTTTTACTGACCTTTCAGATGAAAATTTTTGCAGACTAGCTGCAATCCTTTTTATTGGTATATGGGCTATTGACACAGCCTTCATAAGGATTTCATTTCCTTATGTTTATATTGTACAACATTGGTCAGTAATAGTCAATAGTTTTTTTGACTTTTTTTGACCTTTGTCATATTTTTTTGCAGTCAAACCAAAATAACTTTATGACAAGTATTTAGGCAAGCACTGCAAGATTTATAAGGAAGCTAAGTCCTTATGAGATTATAATACACCATTGGTCAGTATAGGTCAATAGTTTTGCTTGATCTTTTTTGACCTTTTGGAAAATAATTTACGGAAAGTAAAAAAAGCCTACCAGAGGTAGACCTAATAATGATCTTTAAAAGAGAGAAAGGCGACACTCTTACCATCAATCATATAAATCAAACGATTTTCAGCATCAATTCGCCGAGACCAAGCTCCTTGAAAGTCATACTTCAAGGGCTCTGGTTTCCCAATACCTGAAAAAGGATCCCGTTGAATATCTTTAATTAGCTTATTAATTCGCTTAAGTGTCTTCCTATCCTGATTTTGCCAATAACAATAATCCATCCATGCATCTTCAGTGAAAGTGAGTAACATTTTCTACTCCTTTAGTGCATGTTCTTGAGTCTCTCCAGCACGTACCTGAGCCATTCCTCTTAAAACCTTGTCTGATAGTTCTTTATTTTGAACAATACGCAATGTTTCTTGAATGCTATCCCACTCACTCTTTGAGACCACTACAATATCTTCATCGGGATTTTTATTGACTACAGCTAGAGGTTCAAATTCATCATTAACCTTTTTCATATAATCCTTCAAATGATTTCGAAACGTTGAATAGACGACTGCTTCCATTAGCATACCTCGTTTTCCTCTTTTCTTTTATTATATATCAAAAGTATAAACTTGTACAAGTTCCTGACAAGTTTATACTTTCTACAATATTTATTCGAAAAAGATTTAAAAAGCCTACCAGAGGTAGACCTTCTATAAAACTATTTTACTCTAATCGGTACACGTCCAAAGTTTTGTTCGCAAAGCTCGGGGTTACCTAATTGATAAACATTATCCGCTTGTTGTGTAAGCATATCCCAAGGTTCCCTTCCAATCCGAGCCACTATATCCACAGACTTTTTCACAGATTTGAGATGAGACTGCCCTTTTTGAGAAAACCCAAGGACATGAATGGATTCAGCTAGAGGGTTGTCCACAGCTCCGACTAGGATATAAGTCAAAATACGACGTACCCGTGCTTTTGTATAGCGTTTGGTTGCTACCTTATCCACCAATTCCTCCACAGAAGAGGCCTCACGGATAGCAGCTTTTAAACGACTGGCAATCTCTTCATTCACCTGGAAAACACTAGTCAAATCAGGGTTTGTAAGAATCTGATAAACCAACAATTGGAAATAATTATCCCAAGAGACCTGTGGAGAATTCTGAAAAAGTTTGCTATTGGGCATGAACTTATCCACAAAATCACTATCTTGCTTGTGGAGACGTAGGCTGGTTGCTGAAGCGAAAAATACTTCCTTATCTGAGGAATGATAGCCTGCCCCTTGTCTCTGGATAGGATTCAACTTAATGCCTTTACCAGCACAAGCTTTGGCATATGCTAATCCTAGAATATGGTTGGGTGTATTGCCAGTAAAGTCCACACCAGTAAATTTCTCCCACATTTTTTGTGTCTTTTGTGGATAAGATAGGTCACTCGGCAAGTTTTCCACAAAGGCTTCCATGTCCTCTGACTTTTCAGCATAGACATCGGCTAAAGTCTGATAGTCTATGACTTCTTCCGTTCCAAAAGTAAGGCTATCAATTCCCAGTCGGGACAAGATATTGACGGCTCCAGCAGCAAAATAATCGGCAGACTGGACTGCCGTCAAGAATGGCAACTCAACCACGAGGTCTGCCCCATTTTCCAAAGCCATCTGAGCCCTAGTCCACTTATCCACAATAGCTGGCTCACCTCGCTGAACAAAGTTCCCAGACATGGCAACGATTTTTACGCCTTTAGCCTGATCCAAGAGATACTTGTGGCCGTTATGAAAAGGATTGAACTCAGCAATAATACCTGTAACTGTCATAGCTCTTATTTTTGCGCCACAAAGAACCAACGGGCACTAGTTTCAGTCGGTTCCTTGTCCTCGAAATCGGCATAAAGTTTGAAAGATTTGAAGCCGGCCTGCTCCAACAAAATATCATAAGTCAAGACCTCATAGGTACGTTCCTCATGCACCTCATCATGACGGCTAAAGCTTCCATCTTCCTCTTGGACAAAGAAAGTTAATTCATGGACAATAGAATGCGGAGCCGCATCCTCATAGGTATCCCAGAGCATAGCAAACTCTTCTGCATTTTCATGGTAGGAATAGCCAGGGAAAACCTCATCCGTCTGATAGGTTGAGTGCACATCAAAGATAAAGACGCCATCTTCATTCAGTGTATTATAAACCTCCTTGAAGACGTCCCCAACCTCTACTTCATCCTGCATATAGCAGATTGAATCTGAGTAGCAAGTCACAAAGTCATACTTACCAGCTTGCGATAAATCCAACATGTTGCCTTCAATAAAGTCAATTTTCTGTTTGGCGGAAGACGCACGCTTCTCCGCAATCTTCAACATATCAGCACTCAAATCGAGTCCAGTTACATCAAAACCAGCTTGAGAAAAACGTACAGATTGAATCCCAGTTCCACAAGCCAATTCAAGCAATTTCTTTTTGTCCTTAGTCTTTGGCAAATGACGAAGCGAAAAATCCGTCCACAAATCGTAAAGACTATCATCCATAACAGCGTCGTAGACCGCCGCAAAAGTTTCATAAGTAGCCATAATGATGATACCAAGTCCGTCCGTAATCGGAATGAAAATTAGGGGGAGTGAGACAGAACGAGCTTTCTTAAAAAAATCGTTCGTTGTCTCACCCCCGCAAGGCTGATTAGGTACTCTTCCGAGCTTGAAAAGCGAATGAAGAGTCCAATCAGCTACTGCGCCAAATAATAAATTTTAATATTGATAATTTGACATAGAACTGTCTATTTTCCGACGATTACAGGACGCGTTCAAATCCTTTCTAAGATACAAAGAGCGTCAAAAGCACAGAGAAAATAGGAAACTTTCTGCCGTATTGCTAGATACAAAGAAAGTTTATCTTTTTCTCACAGCTTTTAGCTCGTGTTCAGTTGACAAACCAACCAAACACAAGGCTCTATCCTTCCTATTAAATCTTTAGTTTAAGCAACAAAACCCAGTTGTCGCCAACTGAGTTCAATTTTTATGCCAAATAAGCTGACACATCCACCATTGGTGCTTCATGCCAGAGTTTTTCGAGGTTATAGTGAGCACGTTCATCTTCTGTAAAGATGTGAACAACGACATCGTTAAGATCCAAAAGAATCCAACCACCCTTGTTATCACCTTCCATGTGACTAGCATCAAGGCCAGCTTCTTTCACTTTCTCACGGATGTTGTCGGCAATAGCTTCCAACTGACGGCTGTTCATTGCACTCAAAATAACAAAATAATCTGTTAGGCTTGTAAGGCCGTACAAATCAAGGGCAACAATGTCTTCAGCTCGCTTTTCATCAGCAGCTTTGACAACCAATTCAAGTAATTCTTCTTTCATTTAATCCTCTTTCATTAAAAAATCGTTTTGTAATCTAAGACATCTGCAAAACGTTCATCCCAAATGTTCTCGTAAAATTCATTAATCGTTTCTGCTGGAATGTCCTCTCCATCAAAGGTTGTAACAGTACCTTCGGGAACGACTAGCTTGTAGCCATGTTCGAAAGCAACTTTAACGGATGTATCAACACAATACTCCGTCTGCATACCGCATAAGACTAGTTTCTCAATTCCTTGTTGATCCAAGTATTCCTTTAATCCAGTCTCTTTAAACATGCTATTGTATCGCTTCTGAAAAACCTTTTCATCAGACTGTCTCTTTAATAGTGGCGATAATTTCCAATCTTCCGAGGTTAGAGCCTCTTCCGTTTCAATATGCTGAATATAGATAATTTCAATCTGCTGTTTTCTAGCCTGATCTTGTAAATAAGAGATTTTCTCTAACAGCTTTTGTGTTTCAAAACCTGTTTCTACTAAGATATTTTGTACATCAATAATAATAAAAGCTGTTTTCACTTACTAATCCTCTTTCAAGCAGTGCACAAAAGCATTATAGGTTTCCAAGGTTTGTGGGAAAATCGGTAGAGCTTGGTGAGCCAAGTGTTCTACCGTATGGACGGTTTCAAAAGCAACTGCCTTATCCAAGGATTGCTCTGCTACTTGTCTAGCTTCCTCTACCAAAGGGAAATTACGGTTATGCTCAATATAATCAGCCACATAGACAATCTTATCTAGGGTTGACATTTCATGGCTTCCGACGGTATGGATCTCAATACTGCGTAGAATCTCAGAATCAGTCAAACCCAAATCTTCTTGGATTTTGTAAATCCCAACCATGCCATGCCAGACATTGTTCCCCCATTTTTTCAATTCAGGGTCGAGCTCATACTTATCGATTAGCTCTAAGAATTCCTGATCCGGAATTTCCTTGGCATAATCATGAAGGAGGCCAGCCAAACCAGCTTTTTCAGTATCGTAACCATACTTTTCAGCAAGAGCAATAGCAGCTCGCTCAACACCCAAAACATGATTGAAGCGTTTAGGACTCATGACTGCTCGAACTTTTTCAAGGAGTTCTTCACGAGAATAGTCTAGATATTTTTCATAGGTCATTTATAGAGCCCCGCTTTCTTGATGTAGGCAAGTACAGACTGGGGCACCATAAAGTTAGGTGTACGATCCTTCTTAATGTAGGCTCTGACTGCACTCGAACTAATATCCATAAGGGGCACATCCACCCAAATAACTGGGTAAGAGGTTCCAGCCTTATACTTAGGACGCTGAACACCAACAAATTGGACCATCTCGATTAGTTCATCAATACGATGCCATTTTGGTAGGTATTCGACCATATCCGCTCCAATAATAAAGTAATAATCCGTATCAGGATTGGCCTCTGTCAAAAGCTTCATGGTGTCATAAGTATAACTGATTCCCTTGCGTTCCAACTCGATGGTTTCAATATCCAAACCCTCGATACCATTAATAGCCAACATAAGCATATTAAGGCGATGTTGTTCATCAATAGTCTCTTTTTTATCGACATGAGGTGGCTCAAACTCAGGCATGAGAAGAACTTCGTCAAGACCTAACTGCTGACGCACCTGGTCCGCAACAACCAAGTGAGCATTGTGAACAGGGTTGAAATTTCCACCTAAAATTCCCACCTGCTTACGACCAGTATCTTTGATTTCTTCTTCTAGTTGAACCTTTGTAAATGGGGTTACGAGATCCAGTGCCATGTACGCCTCCTCTTTTTCAAGCATTATACAACTGACTTAAGGCTAGCTGATGCTTCAAAAGTGTTCCTATACTTCAGTTTATCCTTCACCAAGCAAAGTCAGCAACTATTTTTGAATAGCTTTGACCTTTGGTGACAACTTACGATTTTCTTTTTTAGCTGACTCTTTATAGAGAATCAAGATACGTCCAATCTTAAGAACTGTATCACAGCCAATTTCTTCTTCCAAGATTTCAGCAACCTCATGAATATCTTCCATAGTGTTTTGGAGTAGGGTTACTTTGATCAATTCACGGGCATCAAGGGCGTTGCGAACGCTAGTTTTGATATGGTCGTTAAGACCGTTTTTCCCGATTTGTACAATAGGTTTAAGTGTGTGTGCTTCCGATTTGAGGAAGGCACGTTGTTTTGATGTTAATGACATGTTTATTCCTTTTAACTACTTAATTAAGTTTAAATAATCGCTTTTCGTACGGCAACGCCAACACCTTCTGGTGCCCAAGCAGCAACGATGGTTGGTTGGTCAGCTTTTCCTTGGACACGGATCCATCCTAATCCTGAGAAGACAATGTCTGTCTTATCTTTAACAGTAAATTCATGACGAACAAGTTTTGGAAAATCAGCCAATTCCTTTGGTCCAGGAGGCATGAGAAGACTTCCAACATGCTTATCATAGAAGGCATCTGCGCCTTCAAGTTTGGTACGATGTAGCTTCAAGTTATTATCAAAGAAGGCTGTAAAACCTTGCTTATTCCCATCAATAAAGTCAAAACGTCCAAGACCGCCTAGGAATAAGCTTTGTCCTGCATTTAACTGGTAAGTTTTTGGCTTAATTTCCTTCTTAGGACTAACGTACTTGAGATCCTTCGCTGACAGATAGTGTGCCATCTGGTGTCGGTGAATAATTCCTGGTGTATCAAAAATATAGCTACCGTCATCCAATGGGATTTCAATCTTATCAAGGGTCGTTCCTGGAAAACGAGAGGTTGTAATAACATCTTTATCACCAGTAATTTCTTTGATGATGGCATTGATTAAGGTTGATTTACCAACATTCGTAACACCAACAACATAGACATCACGACCCTTACGGAGTTTTTCAATACGTTGAATCAACTCTTTAATGGCGTGGTGATTTTGGGCAGACGTCAACATGACATCCACGGGACGCATGCCTTCTTCGTGGGCACGTTCTGTCAACCATTGGGTTACCTTACCATCTTTTACTGATTTAGGTAGGATATCCTTTTTATTTCCAACCAAGAGCACATCATTACCCGAAACAAAGCGTGATAAGCCTGGTATGATTGATCCATTAAAATCAAAAATATCAACGACATTGACAACGAGGGCATCACTATCACCAACTTCATGAAGCAATTTTAAAAATTCATCATCTGTGATGTGGACATCCACAATCTCATTGTAATGACGAAGACGGAAACAGCGTTGGCAGTATAACTCACCTGTTTCTTCGGCCTTTTTAATAGAGCTAGCAGGTGTGAAACCTGCTTTTTCTTTATCTTCTGTTTGAATTTGGGCTCCACACCCAATACAAAATAATTCTTCCATTAAATTCCTTTGTTGAAGGTCATTGGACCATATGCTTTTTCAATCTTTTTCCACATGCGACGTTCACGCCAACGGTTAAACTTGGTTACCCAAGCATCTGATTTCACCAAAGGCTTGACCAAAATCGATCGAATTCCAGCTCTGTGGCTAGCTCTGATGTCAGTCATTAGCTGGTCTCCCACCATAACGACCTCGTCTCGGTTAAAGTGGTAACGCTCAATCGCTTCATTAATGCCTTTAGTGAAAGGCTTCATGGCACGACTCACGAAATCAACATGGAAATTGGCAACCGCACGTTCAACACGTTCATATTTATTGTTAGAGACCACAACTACCGGAATATCAGCCTCTGTCATCTCATCCAACCAAGCACGTAGCTCAGGAGTCCCATCAGGGTTGTTCCAAGCAATCAAGGTATTGTCCAAATCGACCAAGACGGCACGAATACCGTGTTCACGTAGCTGGTCAGGTTTCAAATCATAAACAGCCTCCACCATAAAATGGGGCCTATAATCGTCTATAGTCATTTTCTCTCCAAAATGTTAGTTTACCTCTTATTCTACCATATTTTTAAGGTTTATGTGTGGGACTTAAGTCCTATTTTTTAAGAACATCCTTTACAGAACAATAAAGAAAAGAGCCACAATCACTCAGGCTCCATTCTTATCTTTGAATTTTTTCTTGTTTTTTAAGGGCAACTAAATTCTTAAGCGATATGATGATAACAGCAAGAACAATTAAAAACATTCCGACCACATCAATGGCAAAGAAGCGGTCCCCCATAATTAATACGGTCAAAATGACCGACGCTACAGGTTCTACCGAAGCCAAGAGACTCCCTTTGACAGCTCCAACCATGATTGTCCCCTTAAGGAAAACAGTGTAAGCAAAGACTGTCCCAATGAAGACCAAACCAAAAAGCGCTAAGAGATTGCCGCCAGTCAAAGGAAGCTTATACTTCCAGGCTTGGATAACAATCGGAAAGATTAAACCACCGAGCAACAGGCCTAAACCAATGACAATCAAACTACCCCATTTTTCAATAGCCTTAGCAGGCAGTAAGATATAAAGTGCATAGGTCACCGCCGAAAAGAGACCCCAGAACAAGCCCAGAGGTGTAATCGCCAGCTCCCTTATCTGACCATGCGTTGCGATGGTAAAGGTTCCCACAATAGCCATGATAATCGCCACTAGCTCTGCTGCTGTTGGGAACCTACGATATTTTGCACATACAAAAGCCAGGATGATAACTGGGGTGACATACTGCAAGACCGTCGCTGTCCCAGCATTAGTGTATTGAATAGCACTAAGATAGGCGTACTGATTTAGTACCAGACCAAAGAGAGCAAATAAGGCGATACTTACTAAGGTTTTTCTATCTTTAATAGCTTGTACTAATTTGTCTCGCTGCCTAAAAAAGACCGAAGCCGTTAGTAAAATACCAGACAGAAGCAAACGTAAACTCGTCAAAAGATTGACATTAACACCATGAGCCATTAGGTATTGACTAGAAACTCCTGAAAATCCCCAGGCAATTCCTGCAGTTATGACCATCAGACTACCTTTTAGCGTCTTTGACATAGTCGCCTCCCAAATCTATTTGTTTCTGTTATTGTAACACAAAAAGGTCGAAACAAAACGGTTTCGACCTTTATCTATTCATTCGACATTTATAAACTTATTCTGGTTGAACCAAGATTTTAATTTGAGATTTATCTTGGGTTAATTCAACAAAACCTTCTTCAACGATATTCTCCAATTTAATTTTCTTAGTAACCAATTTATCAGCAGGGAAGTAGCCTTGTTCCATCAATTCCAAAACTTTAGGGAAGATGTGACGGTAGGCAATAATTCCTTTGAGAGATTTTTCTTGGATGGCGAATTCATTTGGATTGATGCTGGCTTCACGTTCCCAGATAGATACGACCATACATTCCCCAGCTTTATGAACAGCTGCAAGGGCTTGGCCTAAAACAACCGGAACCCCAGTAACTTCGTAAGAAACATCTGCTCCACCTCCTGTCAAACGATGGATAGCCTCTACGACTGTTTCCCCTTCTTCTGGGCGAACAACAATTGCTCCCAATTCTTCTGCTTTCGCTTGACGTTCAGGAGACAATTCAACCGCATAGATTTTTGATGCGCCTGCTGCACGAAGGGCTTCAACGATCAAAAGACCAATTGGACCCAAGCCAAAGATAACAGCTGTATCCCCAGCTTTCAAAGCAGATTGACGGACTGCATACACAGCTACAGCAGCAGGTTCTGTAAGAGCAGCTTGTTCATAGCTCAAGCTATCTGGAATCACATGGACAAGATCACCATCAAGGACACAGTATTTCGCAAAACCACCATCTGCAGCGAGGCCGACGAAGTTCAAGTTTGGATCAAGGTTATAATCGCCAATCAAGTTGTGCTCTGCAAGAATTGGTTCGATGGTTACACGATCGCCAACTTTGACACGAGTCACATTACTTCCGACTTCTACAATCTCACCAGAGAATTCATGTCCCAAAGTAACCGGTGCTTTTTGACCAGAATACACATGTTCTTCTGTTGGAATGAAGATTGGTCCATCCAAATATTCATGCAAATCTGTACCACAGATTCCTGTGAACTTGACTGCCACTTTTACTTGATGAGGCTGTACTTCAGGTACTTCCACTTCTTCGATACGAACGTCTTTCGCTGCATGCCAGCGAGCTGCTTTCATAGTAGCCATATGATGATCTCCTTGTTTTCACAATTTTTGGTTTTCTTTTCAGGAAACATTATACATCAAATTGTAAACGTTTTCTTTTTACTTGTCAAGGAAAAAGAGACCAAAAAAATAAGGGAAGTATCCTATGAAGTACCTCCCTAATCTAAACAATAGTTACCTTATTTCTTTTTGATTCGAGACACCTCTAGCCACCAACCTACAACCCAGCCAAGGACTAAAAGATAATTTTCAAGAGCACCTATGGCGTTGACTGAGTGATGATGTTGAAGATAGCTAAGGAAATGATTGGTCCCAATACCCAGGCCTCCAATAATCAAAGCTATCAGTACAGCTCTCAGATAAAACCAATCGTATTTGAGATTAACGGCAAGGAGGATGACCAGAACCGCCACATTCCAAATACCAATCTCTCTCTGCCAGCCAACGGAAATGCCATATCCTGAATGACTTCCCATATAGGTTGGGAAAAATAGCTGAAAAATAATGGCACCAGTCATGGCCAGGATGACTAGGATAAATAGGACTCTTAAGAATTTGTTCATAGGGTTGCCTCCTACTTAATAGATGTTTTATTGAATACCATTAGTATAACAAAAAAGACCTTAACAAAGTTAAGATCTTTAATCATAAATTAAGCTTCTTGTTCCTCTTTCAACAATTTCTTATCGTAAACACGAATGAATGGGAAGTAAACAAGGAAGGCAGCAACTGCACAGACAAGAGCAACTAAGACAGCACGGAGATCTGCTGTTCCTAAGAAGGCCCCGATTCCCACTGGGGTTGGCCATGGAACTTGTGCAATAACAGGATTAATCAAATGCAATGCATTAACAAAGTAGTAAATAGTAGCTGTAACCATTGGAGCTAAGATAAATGGAATCGCTAATGCTGGATTATAGATAATTGGCAAACCAAAAATCAAAGGTTCATTAATGTTGAACAATGCTGGAACAACTGAGGCACGTCCAATCGCTTTGAGTTGCTCTGACTTAGCAGCAAAAGCAATGTAGAGACACAGACCAAGAGTTGCACCTGATCCACCAGCGATAACAAACATGTTAGAGAACTCACCAGCTACAGCATAGTGTCCTCCAGCAGCATTTTCTGCCATGTTAGCAAGTGCGATAGGGTTAACGAAAGCAAAGATAATGTTAGCACCATGAATCCCTACAATCCAGAGGAGTTGAGTTAAAAGATAAATAATCATTAATCCAATCCATGAGTTAGTTAGGTTAGCAACAAACCCAAATGGAATAGCAATAACTTTAAAGATGTCAGTTCCCAACGCCACGAGTGCACCGTTAATAAAGATAACTACAAATGCAACGACGAATCCTGGAATCAAGGCTGTAAATCCGCGAGAAACCCCTTCTGGAACAGCTTCAGGCATTTTAATAACCCAATTACGTTTTACACATGTACGATAAATAAGAACTGTCACAATAGCCATGATAATAGCTGTGAAAATACCAGTAGTACCAAAACGAGTAACGCCATTGCCCATTGCCCAACCGTCAACAACGACTGCACCTTCTTTAAGGCTACCTACAGCTTTCATCATTCCACCGTCAAAAATGATTTGTGGAACTGTCATAATGAACGCCATGAGCGCAAGAAGAGCACCGTTAAGAGGATTCATATTTAGTTCTTCTTCTTCTGCATAGATTTTAGTTAACTCATAAGCAAGTGAGAGAACAAAGTAAAGAGAGAGGGAACCCATAGTAGCATAGTTAGCAACCATGTATAGAGAAGTAAACTTATCAAATGAAGCTGAGAAAATATCAGCTACAATTGGCCAGAATGAGAAAGCTTGTGGCAGAATACTAAATACCAAGAACATTGACCCAACAATAGTAAATGGTACAGCTGCCATACCTGCTGCCGTGATTGCACGTACAACTTTAAACTGGGCAAGTTTTCCCATTGGTCCCATGACATGATTTTCAAGGAAACCAAACAATCCGTTTTGTTGATCCATAATCGGACCTCCTTAATAATAATTATATATTTATTTCAATAGCAATCCTTTTAAAAGATGTTATAAGGTTATAGAACTCTTTTCTAACTGGATAAAGCGTTGATAAGCCTTATCTTTACGTTCATATATTTCTTGAATTCTTTTAAGATTTAGCAAGCATAGACCCAAGCCTAGTAAAAGAATGACAAAAACAAAGAAACGTGCAGCTTGATTATTTTCGAAAATTGGGAAAAGAGTTGTAAACAGACTTGTCCAAGTTAGAACAAGTAGTCCCACCTGAATAACAGCTTGCGAGCGAACAAACATCTGAGTCACTTTCAAACGTTCATCACGCTTGCCATACAATCGAAACTGCTCAACAGTAGCCAAAATCGCTAATACAATTAACGTAACAGGGAGAACAATAACAAAAGAAGGACGAATAAATTGATTCAAAAGCCAATAAATATTGCCAAAAAAGAAGAGTGCTATTGTATAACGTAGAAGAAGGTAACGATTAAAGAAAGTATTTTTTAATGCTGTCTCCCGACGTTGACGCTCGATTTCTAGTTGTTCTTTTTTTGTCATTGTCTTCCTCCTTGTTTAACTATATCTATTTAGCCAACCTTTCTATGAAGAACTAGCATTTCTTTTGCCACTTCCAATAGAGTCATTGTGGTCATTAAATGGTCTTGAGCATGCACCATGATAATTTCAATCTTGATTTCCACACCACTTGCATAGTCTTGCAAAAGTTTTGTTTGTGCATGGTGTGCTTCTAAAATTTCTTCATTTGAATGGTCTAACTTAGCTTCTGCTTCGTCAAAGCGACCTTCTCGCATATCAGCAAACGCTTCATGAATTTCTGTTCTAGCAGTACCTGAATGAAGAATAATTTCAAAGGCTGCAACCTGTAGTTCTTCTTGATTCATACGAACCTCCTATGTTATTTTTTCGAATATTGTAATAAACTCTTCAAATTTCTTGCAATTAATTAATTGCTTTTGTAAGTCATCATTTTCTGTTAAGGAAACTATTTTCTTCGTCACATCCTTCAATCCATCATTTCCATATAATGATGGTGATAAAAGAAAAACAAGTTGAATATGTGAGCTTTGACTATCCCAAGATACAGGTTCTTGACAGATAGCAACCGAGACTTTAACTTCTTTCCCCAAAGGTCTAATGGGATGTGGAACCGCGACTCTTTTGGAAAAAACAACTGAACTTAATGCCTCACGCTGTTTAATTTCGTAAAGTAAAGATTGTTTGAAATCATCTGATTCACCGACAGATAGACCTTCAACCATTTCTTCCAATAGTCGTGTTTTATCGCCTTTCGTCCAAACAAAGAAGTTATATTGACTAAAGTACTGTTTAAAATTGTCGTCTTCAATAGGGGCTACTTCTGAACGTTTCCTAATTTTCGAGACTTGCATCTGATTCATAGCATGACGAATCTGAGATATTTCCTCGGATTTAAGAAAGACACTCACCGTAAAAACTGGTATCTGAAAGTAAAGGTTCGATAAATCAACAGCCGATACAATAAAATCAATCCCCTCTATCTTTTCTTGGTTCAACTCATAGTAACCTATGACATCAACCACCTCTATACGATTCCCAAGCTCAGATTCAAGGCGATTTCGGAGCATTTGAGCAGCTCCAAAACCTGTCGCACAAATCGCCAATACTGAAAATTTATGGTTTTCTTTTCGACGTTCGATGGCAGCCAAGAAATGAAGACAGACATAAACTATTTCATCATCAGATATAGTAGCCTGTGAAAAAGCTTCCATATTTGCAAGAATTTCCTTGGTCATGAAGAATACGTCACTATAATTCTGTTTAACCTCATCTACCAATGGATTACTAAGATTAATATGACTGGCTAAACGTACCTGTAAGGTCATCAAATGAGTTATAAGACTCTCAATAAGTTGAAAATCCGAAGAAAAGTGATATATGTCCTCTAACCCTAAGGTTTTAAAGCTTTGGACCACCGAGTCTCTCAGTGCCTCTTTAGAAAACTCTGTTTGATTGTTTTGGGGCAACTGACTTTTAGCTAACAGATGTAGGGTAACATAATCAATCTCTTGAACTGGAAATTCCTGATTGGTTACCTCGCTAACTCTTGAAAGAATCCTCTTAGCAACCCGGCGTTCAATATCATTATCTGCCATCTGACAATCTAAGTTACTAATTTCAAAACCAGACTTGATACGGCCTATTGCTAAAGCTATATGAACAACTAAATTTTGTAAAACAAAATCCGACAACTTTAGATTGGCTTCCTGACATTCTTCTAAAACAATCTTTGCCAATTCCTCTAATGGAAGATTTTGGTCAAAAAAATTTGATTTCACATAAGAGTGCAATGCTTTAAAAAACTGGTTCTCCAAGAAATAACTCATAATAAAGCGACGTTTGTCTCGTTCTTCACCAGAAACGTAGACACCTTTATTCGCTCTACTTTCTATAGTTAGGTTATACTCAGCCAGCATCTGGCGTATCTTTTTAAAATCATTAGACAAGGTTGAGCGACTGACATATAGCTCCTCAACTAAATCATCAAAAAGAACTGGAACCTGTTCAAACAAGAGCTTATTTAAAATGAAGGCTAGCCGATCATCACTTTGGGACATGGAAGATTTTGTATTATAATCATCTCCTAATTCATAAATCAGACGAAAAGTTTGGCAAGCTTCTTGGCTTTCAAAAAACAGTCTATAACCTTGTCCTTGTTTTGATACTAAGCTAACACCTTGAAGGTTTAAGGTTTGATCAATTGATTTTAAGTAACTACGTACAGTCCTATCCGAGCAGGACAAGTATTCAGCAAGCTCTTTACTCGTAACATAACGTTCCCTATGCTTTATCAAGAATTGAAGGATGCTTTTTTCCCTAGTTTTTGACAATCACATATCCTCCTAAAAATGATATATTCACCTTCTATTATAGGATATTTTCACACCTTTACTTCTTTTTATCGAGCATAAGTTACATTATGAATCATTTATAATCTAGTCAACAGATAATATTAACTAACATCTATTTTTTTACACTATTTCTTTAACAAAAATTAGATGTTTTCTACAATTAAATTAGCCATTTTTTCAATTCCCATTGGAATTGGAATGTAAGCTTGTGGTGGAATTTGAACAACTGGTTTTCCGACTTTAGCCCCTGCCTCTTCAAACTGTTTAAAATACATTTTTGTTTGAGGACTTACAAGGTATAAATCAAATTCTGATGCTGCAATAGCTTTTCCGCCCTCAGTGGCACTAATAGCGTCAACCTCAATATCCTGACCTTTCCCCTTTAGAAACTCAGTTGTTTTCTTTGCCATAAGTGATGAGGACATTCCAGCTGCACAAATAATCAATGCTTTTGCCATAAGATTTTCTCCTTTAATCTAATCCCATCAAATTGATACCTGATTGGGTTACTTCTTATTTACACTTTAATTATAAAATAAAGCGCTTACAATTACCATTTCTGATTTTTCCTCAACGATACGGAAAATAATTATTTGTCTTTAATTTATAAATCAAAATAATACCAGATAGTAAAAAGGAAACACTATTAGCCAAAATCAAAGGTAAGTCACCAATATGAAGGCCATGAGCAAGCCACAAAGCAATACCAATAACCTGCATAACATACATCCCTAAGGCAATTGATTCAGTATCTTTTGTTTTTACCAAACGCACAACTTGCGGCAAAAAGGCAAATGTTGTTAAAATTGCTGCAATACTACCAATCATATTTATTCTCCTATGTTTACTAAAGAAGCTGGGAATACACCCAGCTTCTTAGTTTTATTCCACCGTTGCACCATTAGATGCAATAACTTCTTTATACCAATTAAATGATTTCTTTGGTGAGCGTTCATAAGTCCCTTGTCCATCATCATCTTTATCCACATAGATAAATCCGTAACGTTTTCTCATCTCACCGGTACCAGCTGAAACTAGGTCTATGCAGCCCCAAGGAGTATATCCCATCAAATCAACACCATCTTCAACTACAGCTTTTTTCATTTCACGAATATGAGCCCCTAGGTAATCAATCCGATAATCATCATGAACCATGCCATCTGCTTCAACTTGGTCTATAGCACCAAAACCATTTTCAACAATGAATAGTGGCAAATGATAGTGATCAGTAAACCAGTTTAATGCATAACGTAAGCCCTCTGGGTCAATCTGCCACTCCCACTCAGATGCCTGAACATAATTATTTTTAACTAAATCTTCTGTTTCAAGATAATCGAAATAAGGATTATTCTCACGATGAGAATCGATAGCGAAAGACATATAGTAACTAAATCCAATATAGTCTACTGTTCCTCTAAGTAAATCCTCTTTATCTTGATCTGTAAAATCAACTGAGATTCCTTTACGTTCCCAATACTTGAGAATGTGTTCAGGATATTTCCCCAAAACATGTACATCAGTAAAGTAATAACGTTTTTGCATAGCCTTCATAGCCATTAAAATATCTTTAGGATTACAAGTTGCAGGATAAATAGGACACATCGCAATCATACAACCAATTTGAAAATCTGGATTAATTTCATGACCAATTTTTACTGCTCGAGCAGAAGCTACTAACTCATAGTGTGCTGCTTGATACATAATAGCTTCTCGGTCGTCACCTTCCTCATATACAATACCAGAGTTCGTAAATGGTGCAAAATCTTCCTGGTAATTGGCCTGATTGTTGATTTCATTAAAGGTCATCCAGTATTTAACTTTATCTTTATAACGTTTGAATACGACTTCCGCAAAGTGAGCAAAGAAATCAATCAATTTTCGATTTTTCCACCCACCGTATTCTGTAACCAAATGATAAGGCATCTCAAAATGAGATAACGTAATTACAGGTTCAATTCCATACTTCAAGCACTCATCAAAAAGATCATCATAAAATTGCAAACCTTCTTCATTGGGCTCTAACTCATCACCTTTGGGGAAAATACGTGTCCAGGCAATCGATGTTCGGAAGCACTTAAATCCCATTTCAGCAAAAAGTGCAATATCTCCTTTATAACGATGGTAAAAATCTATAGCCTCATGGTTTGGATAATATTTACCTTCCAAAACTCCCGGGGTAATTTCACGGGCAACTCCATGACGACCAGCAGTCATCACATCAGCAACACTGATTCCTTTACCACCTTCTTGCCATCCACCTTCAAGTTGATGAGCAGCAACAGCACCACCCCACAAAAATCCATCTTTAAAAGTAGTCATCGTTTTTCCTCCTGACTTTGATACTTCTATTATAAACTCCATAAGCGGTAATGAAAACGCATTCTTTTTCCATAATACTACGGAAAGTAATAGGTCATCCTTTGCTTGAAAACGTTTTAGATAAAGAGTATACTATGTCTCATAAGGAGGCAATAATATGAATTTCATACAGTTTTTAATTGCTTTTGCAGGACTTGTTGTTGGAGTTAGCGCTGTTGCTATACTCTTCTGGTACTTAAGTAAGACTTTGAAGAAAAACGTCATTGTACGTAATAGTAATACCTTTACTATTATTCATCTTAAAGAGCTAGATCAATACCCTGACTTACTTAAGAATACTGATTTTAAGAAAATGGGAGACTGGACTGTCCATGATAACGGACATGAATTCCGAGGAACTGCTAATGTCTCTAAAGAAAAACTTCGTCAATGGATTATTGATGAATATCATTTAAAAGCTCATCAAGTTATTGTCACTGTTCCTGAAGAAATGAAGGTTGCTTCAGCTCTTCCTCATTTCTAAAGCCACTTAGTCTTTTTCAAAAACTCCTACGAACTCCACTCGTTAGGAGTTTTTGTATACCCTAATAATAGATAAAAAACCAACCTCTCGGCTGGTTTTTTATCTATTACTCTTCTTTCAACTTCGCCAATTCTTGGGCAAGTAGTTTAAGAGCTACTTGTGGGTTGGCTTGGCCTTTGGTTGCTTTCATAAGGAAGCCTGTGAAGGCCTTGTCAGCGTTACGTTTACCTGACTTGAAGTCGGCTACAGCTGCTTCATTGTCTGCAAAGACTTGGTGGATGATTGGGATCAAGACTTCAGGGTCTGAAATCTGTACCAATCCAGCTTTTTCGACGTATTCACGCGCACCTCCACCGTTTTTCGCCAAATGAACGAAGACTTTCTTGGCAATCTTAGAAGAGATGGTTCCATCCTCGATGATGGCAATCATTTCAACCAAGTTTTCTGGTGTCAACTTGATTTCTTCAAGCGTTTTACCTTCTGCGTTCAAAAATTGAGCGACTTCACCTTGGAGCCAGTTAGACACTTGTTTAGCGTCTCCGCCAAGGGCTACGGCTGCTTCAAAGAAGTCAGATGTGACCTTAGTAGCTGTCAATTGGTTGGCATCATAGTCAGACAAGCCAAGCTCTGCCACATAGCGAGCACGGCGGTCTTTTGGAAACTCAGGCAATGATGTACGCATTTCCTCAATCCAGTCATCTGAGATTTCAAACAAGGGAAGGTCTGGTTCTGGGAAGTAACGGTAATCCGCTGCCCCTTCTTTGACACGCATAAGAATCGTGCTCTTGTTGGCCTCATCATAACGGCGTGTTTCTTGACGAATAACACCACCTGAACGCAAGATTTTCGCTTGACGCTCCACTTCGTATTCAAGACCTTTACGGACGTTTGAGAAAGAGTTCAAGTTTTTCAACTCCGTCTTGGTACCAAATTCCTCTTGACCGTATGGGCGAAGGGAAATGTTGGCATCGACCCGCATTGATCCTTCTTCCATCTTGACGTCAGAAATACCTGTGTATTGAATGACTTCTTTCAAAGCTGTCAAATAAGCATAGGCTTCTTCTGGAGAACGCATATCTGCTTCAGAGACGATCTCGATCAATGGCACCCCCTGACGGTTGAGGTCTACATAAGAGAAACCGTCTGTTCCGTGGGTGTTCTTACCGGCATCTTCTTCCAAGTGGGCCCGTTCAATCCCAATTTTCTTAGTTGAGCCGTCTTCCAATTGCACTTCAATCCACCCATTGTAACCAATTGGCTCGTCAAATTGTGAGATTTGGTAGGCTTTTGGATTATCAGGGTAGAAATAGTTCTTACGGTCAAAGTGCATGTGCTGGTGGATATCCATATTCAGGGCCAAAGCAGCCTTAATACCAGCGTCCACAACGCCCTTGTTCAAGACAGGAAGCACCCCTGGGAAAGACCAGTCGATCACATTGGTATTGGCATTTTGCTCGTTTCCAAAGTGAGCAGAGGTTGGTGAGAAAATTTTTGAGTTTGTATTCAATTCAACGTGGACTTCAAGTCCGATGACTGTTTCAAAGTTCATTAATTGTCACCTCCGAAAATAAGGGGTTGTTGCTTATGGTAATCCGTTGTTGCTTCAAAGGCCGCTGCGGCTTGGTAGATGGTCTCTTCCGAATACTTAGGACCAATCAACTGCAAACCAACTGGAAGTCCTTGCGCAAAACCTGCAGGAATCGAAATTCCTGGAAGACCCGCCAAGTTAACTGGAATGGTCAACAAGTCCGCCAAGTACATGGCAACCGGATCATGGTTGAGCGAATCCAAATCAAAGGCCACGCTTGGAGCTGTTGGACCAAGGATGAGGTCGTAATCCGCAAAGACTTTTTCAAAATCTTGGATAATGAGGGTACGGACTTGACCAGCTTTCTTGTAGTAAGCATCGTAGTAACCAGATGACAAACTAAAGGTGCCCAGCATGATACGGCGTTTGACTTCATCACCAAAGCCTTGGCTACGAGTGTTCACATAGATGTCTTCCAAGTTCTTGGCATCTTCCGCACGGAAACCATAACGAATACCATCGAAACGTTGCAAGTTTGATGAAGCTTCAGATGAAGCAATGATGTAGTAGACGGCAACCCCGTATTTAGAATGAGGCAGGCTGACTTCTTCGACAGTTGCTCCCAATTTCTCAAAGTGCTTAGCTGCACTAAGGATAGTTTCTTTGACTTCTGGGTCAATTCCTTCCCCAAGGTATTCTTTTGGAAGGGCAATCTTCATGCCCTTGATATCTTGACCAATCTTAGAAGTAAAGTCTGCTACACGAACAGGTGCAGAAGTCGAATCTTTGGCATCTTCACTGGCAATGACATTGAGCAATTGGGCATTTTCCTTAACGGTTGGTGAGAAGGTACCAATTTGGTCAAGTGAGCTACCGAAGGCAATAAGACCGAAACGTGAAACAGTTCCATAAGTTGGTTTGAGACCAACAATCCCGTTGAAGGCAGCTGGTTGGCGGATAGAACCACCGGTATCAGAACCAAGAGACAAACGAACTTGCCCTGAAGCGACAGAAGCTGCTGAACCACTAGAAGATCCACCAGGTACCTTGCTGTGGTCCCAAGCATTTTTAGTCGCCCCATAGTAAGATGTTTCACCAGATCCACCCATAGCAAATTCATCCATGTTGGTCTTCCCGATGACAATCATATCTTTGGCTTTTGCATTGGCAACAGCTGTCGCATCAAAGATAGGCTCGTAGTTGTAGAGCATTTTTGAAGCCGCAGTCGTCAAGATACCATCTGTTGAGATATTGTCTTTGACAGCGAGTGGAATCCCTGACAGGAGGTTATCTTTATCAATTCCTTTTTCGTCAATAGCCTTAGCTTGGGAAAGTGCTGCTTCTTCAGCCACCGTCACAAAGGCATTGACCGCTTCTTCACGCACCTTGATATCGTCAAGTGTCGCTTGTGTCAATTCGGTTGCTGAAATTTCCTTAGAGACAAGGAGGTCGTGCAACTCTTCAATGGTTTTATTGTTGAATGACATTAGGCATCTCCTCCATCTTCTAGGATAGCTGGCACCTTGATGTAGTAGTTATCTTTTTCAGGTACATTTTTAAACAAGCGGTCACGGTCTGTCCCTTTTTCAGCAACATCCGGACGCAATACGGTCTTACGATCAGCCATAGTCGTTGTTGGGGCCACACCAGTTGTGTCCACTTCTTCCAACAATTCCACCATGTCGACAATCTTCGACAAGGTTGTCGCAAACTCAGCTGTCTCTTCTGGAGAGAATTTCAATTTTGAAAGATTGGCAACGTGGGTTACCTCTTCTTGCGTAATTTTCATCTTGCTTCCTTTCGTGAAATGATGATTTTTCAATACGTTCTATTTTACCATAATTAGGCCTATTTTGCTTGGAGGATAAAAAAACTGTAGTAACTTTTTTGTTACTACAGTTTACAGAGATAGAGCTTTTTCAAAACACTTATCGTATGGCTATCAAGAGCTTTCTCCAAGCCTCTAGGATTTCTGGTTTCAAATACTGTTTTGCCAGGTCATATGAGACTTGGTGCATAGACTCAAGATCACTTTCTAAGGCAAATACAATTTTGTCTGCCATCTGAGAAACAAGTAGGTTCTCATCCATAGTTTCGCTATAAGGAACCAGAAAGCCGTTTTTACCATCTTTGATGAAAGTTGGATTGCCATAACGGGCGTCAAAACCAACCAAGGCTAGACCTGCTCCCACCGCTTCCATCAGAGTCAAGCCAAAGGTCTCCCACTGAGAGGCGGTGACATAAAGTTCATACTGTGGGTAGACATCACGCAAATCCGCATGACCCCGAAGTTGGATGAAGTCACCGGCCCCAAGAGTATCAATCAGATCTTGTAGATTCTCTTGCTCGCCACCTTTGCCGTAGATGTCAAAGTGAAGATTTGGCTCTTTTTCATGAGCAAGGGCGACTGCTCTTATAGCTAAATCCAAGCGTTTACGTGGATCCAATCGCGAAGCCGTCATCAAACTAAGAGGATTCCTCTGCTCCTCTGGAAAACTAAGGTTATCCAAATGTCCCACTGCTAGGTCATGAATACTAGCATCTGTTACACCTTGCTTTTTCAGGGTATTCTCTAAAACAGCCTTTTGTGCCTCTGTAGCTGTAATGAAGAAATCAAAACGTTGGGCGTACTTAAAGATGTAATAATACTCATAGTAGAGGTCGCCATTTTCAAACTCATGCTCTGAATGAAAAACGAAGCCTAACTTTGCAGGTGTATCCAATTCATAAATCGGTCGCATAAACTCCATCAAGGAGGCCCTATCCAGCAACAAGGTATCCGCAGTTGTCAGCGGAAGTCTTGCTAGAAAACGACGCATGACCTCTGTTTTTGTTACTAAAATCTCAGTTCCCAACCTATATAACCAGCTGGTCCCTTGCTTGAGTTCTTCAAAGGCGATACGACCATCTTTATTGTGATAACTTCTCCTGATGGTAATGCCTTTTTCAAAGTATTCTGTGACTAATTTACTTGTTCCATACCACTCACGCTTTAAAAGCATACCATTGACGTGGTAATCCACATACCGCACACAACCTTTTTGGTAGGAATCCATCTTGAAGACTAAAGAAGTGCCATCAGAACAGACATAAACAGAGTCTGTTTCGCTTTGACTCTTCAAATCTAGACGTGTCAACTTAAATTTTTGCTGTAAGGCCCCCACTGTCAAGGATGGGATATGACTGTCTTGATCTGTAAAGCTAAGATAGGCATGGAGGAGTTCCTCGTAGCGATGCCCTAAAGAAAGATAATAGTCTAATTTATAGGGTTGTGGCCAGGTCGTAAAGACAAACTTAGCAGGCTCATTTAATTCACGTAGCATCAAAGCTCTCGACGCCTGGGCCACATCCACACCATTAGGCTCAAAGCCCACCAATAGGTTAAAGGTGTAAATTGTCATCTTCTTCCCCCTTCAATCTAGTAAAGAAAGCTAAGATTTCTTCTCTCTCGGCGAGTTTCAAAACCTCTTTCTGACTTTCAAGAGACTTAGGGTAAAACTCTGGTTGCTGTAAGAGTTGTCGGAAATCTTGCTCTAGTTCCTCTAAGGAAGTATAGACCGTTGGTAAGTCCTTATAGTAGTGACGATGAACCGTTGATTCCAAGCCATAAAGTAGCTGCCCATTTTCAATCGCATCCAATGTTGCATCAGACACTTCACTTCCATAATTCAAGTCTAAATAAATGAAACATTTCCTTAGTAGCTCTTGGTATTTCTCCTGACGAATCCCTGGGTAAAGATGGACATTTCCCTTATCTTCGAGACAAGTCAATTTAGGTCCCATACTAGTTTGGGCTCCGATGTGAAAGTCAATATCCGGAAAAGCATCAACCAAGTCAGCTAGTCCCTCAATATTTTCAGAAGCAGTCATCACCATAGCCTGAGGCACAAAAGTCTGAGAACCTTCTTGTTCCGCACCGGCTAAATAAATCATGCCTGACCTACGTTCCTCTTGTGGATAATAATTAGTAATCAAAACATGATTCACTTGATTTTGAATAAACTCAAGACCATCATGACTGTCGGAGCAATAGACCAGACGATTAGCATTCAAGGTCTGCAAAATCGAGATTAGTTTGGAATCCATACAGATGATAGCTTCGTCTGACTTTAGGATTCGATTCAAAACAGCCTTAGTTAATTCTTCCCTACCCAAGAAAATCCTATCTCTTCCTTCAGATCCCTGATCAATCAAGTACCCATCTTGAATATAGTGAAGCAAGACCTCTTCTTGATTACGATTAAAGTAAATATCCATAATGCCTTGTCCCTGATCATCCAGAAGACGCTGTTTGGTACGCCAGCCATAGCGATTATAATCGTCTATCGCAAGAACTTTTTCCCCTTGTCCAAACCATTGGACTTGTTTGACCGTACGTTCCTTTAGATTGTCACGAAAAATGACACTAGCACGACGGTCTTGACCATCAAAAATATAGGTCGTAATCCCCAAAGTCCACAATTCCCAATATAGAGGAACTGACAAATTGTTAAAAAAGAGTGGTTTCCCTTGATAATCTTCCTCAGAGGAATAAATAAATGACGATGCTAAACTAATAGTGTCCTTATCAATATCCGTTTCAAAATTCGTGTAAAACACACGCGACTGAATACCAAAGGAGTTTAGTGATCTTCTCAGTTTTTCCGTTGCCTGACTGGGTTCTTGTGCAATAATGAGCATAGTTATCCTTTCTGACTAATCCAAGCTATAAATAGCTTAACCCTCGACCTTTATTGCTCCAAAAATCTCAAGTTAACCTGTGCCGTCATATAGGTCTCAGTATCTTGAAGATTAGCTTCTTCCATTTTTTCAATCGCCCGTTTTAGACGCGTCTTATAAATATAACGGTGCCAGGTCAAATCATAGCCCAACATACCTAGCAAAGCTAATTTTTCATTTTTGGCTTCCATCTCATCTAAAACACGCTTTTCAGTCCAGACCTGTGACAGCGTATCTTTACGTCCCACTCGATACCAGTAGATACATTTTTCAGTATGGACAACACGATTTGCTTTTAACAATAGTTTATACATAAGGAAGTTATCTTCGACATTCTTACCAACAGGAAAACGAAGATCCTCGAATAAGGAAATCTTGTAGAGTTTCATCATGGCACAAGCCCAAGCCATATCTCGTGTCTCTTGAATGGCATCCTGATCTATGATATCTCTTCCTTCATAGAGGGTTTCAGAATAATCGTTCTCCGTTACCTTAATCAAAAACTTACTTGTACTCTCATTGAACAAGTTATAGTTAGCAATAGAAACATCTGCTTCATACTTTTTAAGCTGAGTGTATAAGGTCTCCACATAATCCTCTGTTACCCAGTCATCTGGGTCTACAAAAGTGATGTAATCACCTGTGGCCAAGTCAATTCCTGTATTTCGGGCTGCAGATAAGCCCCCATTAACTTGTCGCACATAGCGAATACGTTGGTCTCGCTTGAAAAATTCCTTGCAAATCTCCTCTGAATTGTCAGGAGAACCATCATTGACAAGAATGATTTCAAGGTTTGAATAAGTCTGATTCACTATCGTTTCCAAACACTGCTTCAGGTAAGCTTCCACATTATAAATGGGAATCACAATACTAACTACTTCTTTATTTTCCATGGTCTATCTCTCAATCGTATCTATATAGTCTCGAACTGCCTCTACCATTTGGTCTACTTGGTCATTCTTGAACACTTGATTTTTTCCAGTGTGGTCATGATTGGTCCCTTCAAAAGAGAAAATTGGAAGACCCAACTGATGAATCGTTTCTGTGATATGATCAACCTCGTCAAATGGGTTGATATCCAAATAAAAATCTATTTTTTCCAAAACCTTTCGACTGGTCAATGGATCAAAGGACGGATAGAGAATAAGGTTTGGATACTGCTCCAATTTCACCAAATTAAACCCGAAATGAGAATGAGCCAAAACATGAAAAGCTACATCTGGAAGAGCCTGCAGTAAATGTTCCAATTCAAAGATGTCTGCCGTATTAGTATAAATAGTCGTATGGTAAGGAAAATCACCGACCATATCACTAAAGCTAAGCTTTAAGGATGGCTTTCTCAATAAGATGTCTTCCCAAGATAGGGCATAATAAAACCACCAAATATCTCTGAAACGATTGAAACGCTTAGAGGTCCAAGGTTTATTGTGAGAGGTGTAATGAATAACCGCTGGCACCCCTTTAAAAACATCATACCAATCCAAGTCCCCATATCTGTACTGATCCTTGTCAGAGCCTACTTGGAGATTATAAGTCCATGGAAGTTGGTGCCAGGCGTCTTTAAAATAAAGATTCAAAATCCCTTGATCCCCATAAACATTTTGGTGATGTTCCTTAGTTAATTCAAAAAGAGACTCTGTCACCTTGTGTTGTCGCCACCAATCGGTATCAATAATCATCAAACCAGCGTTAAAACCATCTGTCGTCGTTGGACGATCCACTACCGCTCCAATACCAAATCCGCCCAGATCTACTTCAAAAAGTGGTGACAAATCCTGCGTGAAGATCATGTCACAGTCTAAATAGAGAACACGATTTTCTTGAACAAACTCAGGTATCGCATAACGGAAAAAAGTCGCATAATGAATATGCGCACTTGGAAGCGAAAATTGTTTAAAGCTTTCTGCAGACACACGACAATTAAGAATTTCAGAATCAATAGCCTCTAAACGACGATTCATTAGCGTAAACCATTCTGTTGGTAAATTCTCATTTAGCACATAAATTTTCCACTGCCCTTGATGTGCACACAAAGATTTAAGAGCTACCTCTAACTTTTCCATATAGGATAGCTCAGCTACAAATACAACTGATTTTTTACCCATGTTTTCTTCCTCTCAAACTCTAATAAGAATATCATTTTTTAGAAAACATTACAATTTCTACCCCTTACAAAAAAGCCAGCCCAAAGGCTGACTTCAATCGGAGATCAATTTGCTTTCTGTGCTTGCTAGATTCGTAAAATTATAGCCAGACCAGCACACAACTCAAATGCACTATTCTACAGAGGCACCGTTACTTGCGATAACTTCTTTGTACCAGTTAAATGATTTCTTCTTAGAGCGTTTAAGACTACCATTACCATCGTTATCTCGGTCCACATAGATGAAGCCATAACGTTTCTTCATTTCACCAGTTCCAGCAGAAACAAGGTCGATACAGCCCCAGGTTGTGTAGCCCCAAAGCTCTACACCATCTTCATTAATAGCATCACGCATAGCCTTGATGTGGGCAGCCAAGTAGTCGATACGGTAATCGTCTTCAACATAACCATTTTCATCTGGCGTATCCACAGCACCAAGACCATTTTCAACGATAAACATCGGCTTTTGGTAACGATCCCAAATAGCATTGAGGGTAATACGAAGGCCTAGTGGGTCAATTTGCCAACCCCACTCTGAAGCTTCCAAATATGGATTTTTAATAGAGGCAAAGATATTGCCAGCAGTCTTTTCATTAACCTCTGGATCACCTGAAGCCACACGACTTGCATAATAAGAGAAGGAAACGAAATCAACAGTATGCTCTTTAAGAAGGGCCAAATCTTCTTCCGTCATCTCAAGCTCAATGCCATCACGTTCCCACTGTTTCTTAGCATAATTTGGATACTCTCCACGAGCTTGAACATCAGTAAAGAAATAGCTACTACGGTCTTCTTGCATAGCTGCCCAGTAGTCACGTGGATGGGCTGTATTTGGATAATATTGACCTGCTGCCAACATACAACCGACCTTATTTTCAGGGTCAATCTCATGAGCCAATTTCGTCACCATAGCTGAGGCTACCAACTCATGGTGAGCAGCCTGATATTTAACCTGCTCCTCATTCTCACCCTCTTCAAAGCAGAGTCCTGCTCCCATAAATGGGGCATGGAGAATCATGTTGATTTCATTGAAAGTGAGCCAGTACTTAACCAAACCTTTAAAGCGTGTGAAAAGGGTACGGCAAAGATTTTCATAGAAGCCAAGCATCTTACGATTACGCCATCCTCCATACTCGGTAATCAAGTGCATTGGACAATCAAAGTGTGTAATCGTCACCAAAGGTTCAATGCCATGCTTGTGACATTCCTTGAAGAGGTCCTCGTAAAAGGCAAGCCCAGCTTCATTTGGCTCAGCCTCATCACCCTTAGGAAAAATACGTGACCAAGCAATAGAAAGTCGATAAGTCTTAAAGCCCATTTCACCAAAGAGAGCAATATCTTCCTTGTAACGGTGGTACATATCGATGCTTTCCTTAGCTGGATAAAAATAACCATCCTCAAAATCAAACATCTTGCGACGTCCAGTAATAATCGAAAGGCGATCCTCACCAATTGGCACCACATCAACATTGGCTAAACCACGCCCATCAGCATCATAGGCACCTTCACATTGGTTAGCTGCTGTCGCACCACCCCACAAAAATCCGTCAGGAAAAGTTAATTTTTTAGTCATTATTCTACCTCCTATATCTTTCGACTTAATATGGTAATAGTATACAATAGCCTGTAATCGTTTTCTTATAGTAAACTACGGAAAACTGATACTATCCTATGATTTTAGACAAAAAAATTGAGAGTAGGGCAGATTCCCACATTCGATAAGAGCTGACTCCCAAACCACTCCTCATTATTACAATTATCAAAAAAAGAGTAAGAACTATCTCTTACTCCACAATTGTTGCTCCAAGCACATTTTTAAAATGCCCGATAGCAAAGTCATGAGCTTCAGGCGTCAAGGAGGCTGTTGCACTCTCTACCACCTCGATATCATAGCCCAAATTATAAGCATCAATGGCCGTATGTAACACACAAATATCTGTTAAAACTCCTGTCAAAACAACTGTCGTCACACGACGCTCACGTAAACGAATATCTAAATCCGTTCCGGAAAAGGCTGAATAGTGTCGCTTGTCCATCCAAAAGACACGATGGTCGTCCTTGATGGCATCATATACACCAGCTAACTTACCATAAAGTTCTCGCCCAGATGTCCCTGCAATATTGTGAGGTGGAAAGAGTTTAGTCTCAGGATGGAAGGTATCTCCTTCATCATGTCGATCCATGGCAACAAAGATATAATCCCCATTGTCATAGGCTTCTTGAGTTACCTGAGCAATACGATCTTCAATGGCTTGGGCAGGCTTACCAGCCGTCAACTTCCCATCATCTGCCACAAAATCATAAGAGTAATCAATTGATATCAATGCCTTTGTCATGCTACTTTCTCCTTTTAAAAAAAGTGGGGCAGGTCCTCCTACCTCACTCTCTTTCAGTATTCTTCTTATTCGTATTCTTTCAATTTGTCGTAGATACCTTCGTTAAGGACTTTAAGATAAGTCCCTTTCATACCGAGTGAACGACTCTCAATAATACCAGCTGATTCCAACTTACGAAGGGCATTAACGATAACTGAACGCGTAATTCCGATACGGTCAGCGATAACAGATGCTGTCAAGCGACCTTCCAAACCGTCCAATTCATTCAAGATAGCTGAAACTGCCTTGATTTCTGAGTAAGACAAGGTATTAATAGCCATGTTAATAGCTGTTTGTTTACGAATCGTTTCTTCCAAGTTCTCTGTTTGAAGGTTCAACAACTGCAACCCAACTACCGTAGAGGCTATCTCAACCAAGATAAGATCTTCATCCACAAAATCATGATCGTTACGCCAAATGATGAAAGAACCAAGACGCATACCACCACCATAGATAGGGGCAATTGTAGTCAAACCATCTGGGAAGTCATCTTTTGACTCCACTGGGAAAATGGTCAAGTCACTGTCAATACCAATGTTTTCTTGAGTATCATAAACACGGCTGATACCACGTGTGTATTCTTCTGGAAGTTGTTTAGCTTCAAAAAACTCTTCCACACGATCATTGTTGGTTTTGTACTTCATGGCAAAACCAAGGAGAGCACCACCACCATTAACGATAGCAGCGTTACAATCAATGATATCCGCCAATTGAGCAGCCATGTTGTTGTATGGAAGATCTCCTTCCAAGCTGTCTACTGAGCGTTGCAAGATAGATGTAATTTTACGTGTTTTAGCCAGCAAATTTGCCATATTTATTGTCTTCACTTTCTATTGTAGTCATAATAATATCAAGCCTTGTACTAATCTTCTGCGTCAAGACTCACTAGCCCTATCATTATAGCACACTTAACCCAGAAATTGCAAACAATTGTCTGAAAATTATTTATTATTCTACTATTCATTATATTAAGTATATTATGGCATTTTTAGGGAGAATGTTCAGATTTTGCTCAAATATATCCCCCTTTTAAAAACAATAAAAACCGGACGAGCCTTATTGTCCAGTTTTTTAAGGAATTAGCGCTTGTAATATGACAAGACTCGTTCGATTTTATTACCGAGATCAGCCAACTCTTCCACTCGAGGAAGATAGACAATACGGAAGTGATCTGGTTCATTCCAGTTAAAGCCTTTACCTGGAACTAGGAGAACCTTCTCCTTCTTCAAGAGACGAAGACAGAATTCTTCATCATCTTCAATATCATACATGTTACGGTCAATCCTAGGGAAGATGTAAAGCCCTGCATCTGGCTTAACAGCTGATAGCCCTGGAATAGCGTTTACGGTATTCGTGATAAACTCACGTTGTTCATAGATACGCCCACCAGGAATCAAGAGCTCATCAACGGATTGGTAGCCACCAAGTGAAGTCTGAATAACGTGTTGAGAGAGCACGTTGGCACAGAGACGCATGTTAGCCAACATATTAAGCCCTTCAATATAGCCTTTGACATTCTTTTTAGGTCCAGAGAGAACCATCCAACCCACACGGAAACCACAGATGCGGTGAGACTTAGAAAGACCATTCATAGACACGCAGAAGACATCTGGTGCAAGACTAGCAATTGCAGTATGTTTCTTACCATCCATAACCAAGCGGTCATAAATCTCATCCGCAAAGATAATCAAATCATTTTGTCGAGCAATATCAACAATCTGTTCAAGAACATCCTTAGGATAGAGCGAACCTGTAGGATTATTGGGATTGATGACTACAATTGCCTTAGTATTTGATGTAATCTTTGATTTGATATCATCAATATCTGGATACCAGTTAGATTTTTCATCACATACATAGTGTACGGCATTACCGCCTGCTAGACTGACACAGGCTGTCCAAAGAGGATAATCTGGCATTGGGACCAAGACCTCATCTCCATCATCAAGCAAGGCCTGCATAGATATGGAAATCATCTCTGAAACACCATTACCAATATAAATATCATCAATATCTACATTTGGGAATCCCTTTAACTGGCAATACTGCATAATCGCCTTACGAGCTGAGAAAATCCCTTTACTATCCGAATACCCTTCACTGTTACGAACATTCATAATTAAATCACGAATGACTTCATCCGGTGCTGTAAAGCCAAATTCCGCAGGATTTCCCGTATTAAGACGAAGAATCTTTTCACCGTTAGCAATCATACGGTTGGCTTCATCCAAAACTGGTCCACGAATATCATAGGCAACGTGTTCCAACTTTGATGATTTATCAAATGTTTTCATAAGTTAATCCTTTCAAAAGATACTAAAAGCAGATACATCTAGCAGAAAATAAGAAAATTCAACACCTGATGGGGATTTCCACTTTTATTGACACCAACTTTATTTAGGCTCAGCCATTTGGTATCATTTCTGAAGACTTGTCTTCCTATTGTTTAATTATCATGTTTCTTACGAAGCTAATAACAGATTGTATTATACCTCTTTTTCATGCAATCTTCAATTTTTAGATAATACTGAAATCTTCACATTACTACGGACATCCTAAAGTAAGCAGTCAAAAAAAGATTTCAGAAAATCCATAACAACGCTTTCATTTTTTAAATTAAAGGAGTATAATAAAGCTAAAGATAGGAGGTAGAGCTTATGTCTCAACAATATGAACGTATTATGGTAGCTGTCGACGGTTCTTACGAATCAGAACTGGCCTTTATTAAAGGTGTGCACGTTGCAAAACGTAATAATGCTCAGTTACTATTGGTACACGTTATCGATACACGCGCCCTTCAAAGCGTTGCGACTTTCGACTCTTATATCTATGAAAAACTAGAAGACGAAGCTAAAGCTGTTTTGGCTGACTTTGAACGCCAAGCCAGAGAAGCTGGTTTAACCAAGATTCGCAAAGTTATTGAGTTCGGTAATCCTAAGAGCCTCTTGGCTGTTGATATCCCTGATAAGGAAAATGTTGACCTTATTATGGTTGGTGCCACTGGTCTCAATACTTTTGAACGCTTGCTTATTGGTTCATCTTCTGAATACATTCTCCGTCACGCAAAAGTTGACTTGCTCATTGTTCGTGACTCTGAAAAAACACTTTAGTCACCTCTCACAAGCACCTCTGGTGCTTTTCTCATACAAAAAAAAGAACTGAGATTTTAACTCTCAGTTCTTTTTTGTTCTATTTTTCAGACTTTGCTGATTCAGACATCACTTCAGACTCTGAAGTTGACTGGCTTTCTTCGACCAAGTCTTCACTAGCAGATTGACTTGAGGCACCTGCTTGCTCCAAAGCAAGGCTAGTTGAAAGGCTCTCACGCTCTGCTTCCTGACTAAGGCTAGCTTCAACAATCATGAGTTCCTTTTGACGTTCTGTTTCACGAAGGTATTCACGTTCTTCTAGCTCTTCCTGACGACGTCTTTCCTGCTCAAGTCTTTGAGCTTTTTGACGCTCACGCTTAGCATGACGTTTTTGCGTCTCATCAATCAAGACCTTAGTGTTGTCTTTAATATGCATCCACTTAATAAGACGAACTAAGAGTCTCCATAGGAAAACAATAATCGATTCTGCGAAAAGAAGAATCTCAACCAGAATAACACCTAGCAAGCTCCAAGCCATGAAGAGTGTAATCAATAATTGCGTGAAAATCTTCTTCAAGTCACCCAAATGATTGTTGTGAATATTAAGAGTCTCAAGAAAAAGATCTAAAATTCCTTGCAAGAGGTGTGATTTAACAGATTTGTCTCCCTCTAAGCTCAAGTCCGTTTGAACTTCTGCCGGAGTAACAACGGTCAAGTCCCCATCTTGGTAGACATCAATACGGTCTCCTAATTTTATATCAAAATCAAAAAGCGTGCGATCTATTTTCTTAAGTCGCCCGTCAGGATGACTGAGATAAACAAAGTCATCATCAAATTTTAAAATACGAAACATAATTTACCTGCTCTTTATTGCTCCTTAAATAATAACAAAGTTAAAAAGCCCTTGTCAAGAGCTTCTTTTTCAATCCAAGGTTTTAACACCGATACGATTTTTATACTCTTGATACGTTTCAGTGTGCATGAGAGCTTTGGCATTTTTGACCCGATCTGCTGTTGGTGGTTTGACCCCTTCCAAAGGATATGGAATACCGAGCTCACGCCATTTGAACTCACCCATTGTATGGTAGGGAAGGATTTCAAATTTATCAACATTTTTCAAGGTCTTTACAAACTCGCCGAGCTTAATCAAGTGTTCATCAAAGTCTGTCAAACCAGGTACCAAGACATGGCGAATCCAGACTGGAACTTGTTTATCAGACAGATATTGAGCAAATTCCAAGATATTCTTATTAGGTTGACGGGTCACAAACTTGTGTTGTTCAGGATCAATCTCTTTGATATCCAGTAGAACCAAGTCAGTTACAGCCAAAAGTTTGTCAACAACTTCATGATACTCAGGAGTATTGCGGTAAGCAAACCCACAAGTATCAAGCGTACAGTGAATTCCTAGCTTCTTAGCCTCTGTAAAGAGGGCAGTGACAAAATCAATCTGAAGCATGGCCTCACCACCTGAAACAGTGATACCACCATGCTCACCCCAGAAATGACGGAAACGAAGAGCCTCATCTAAGACATCTTCAACCGTACGTTCAACAGCCTTATTTGACTCCATAGCCCAAGTATCTGGATTATGACAATATTGGCAACGCATCTTACAGCCTTGCATGAAAACAATAAAACGGATACCCGGACCATCTACGGATCCAAAACTTTCGGTTGAATGAACAAGTCCAGTCACCTGACTGTAATCAATTTCTGCCATGGCAGCCTCCTTGTAAACGCTTTTTACATGTTTTTATTATACCTCTTTTATCGGAAACATGCTCCATATCTGCCTGAATTCAAGCAAAGGTTATACTATAATACATCTAAAATTAAATGATATCTATACTATACCAGAAGAAAAACAAAAAAACTGGAAATATCCAGTCTTTTATCATCTATATTATTAGGCACGTTTCTTAAGCCCCAAAAAGGCCGCAGCAGCAAGGAAAAATGTTCCTGCCAATGTCAAGATTACTGTTGATGCTTCACCAGTCTTAGGAAGTGTAACTTCCTTACCTTTAGCATCTTTACCAGTCAATGTACCGTCAGCATTCACTTTGAATCCTACTGCTTCAGGAGCAACAACACTTGTTGTACCATCAGTGTTAGCGATGACAATTTGGCTGTTTTGTGTAGACACAATTGTTTGACCAGCTGCAGTGACAACTGGAGCTGTTGGTGTTACGGTAACAACAGGTTGTCCATTAATGTTCACTGCTGGAGTTTCAGGGGTTTGAGCTGCTTCACTTGTCCCTTTATCAGTTGGTGAGGCCGGTTCTTCTGGCTTATCGGCTGGTTTCTCAGTTGGTTTATCAGCTGGTGTTGTTGATGAATCAACTGTTGGAGCCGGTGTCGCAGGTGTTTCTGGAGTTGCTGGTGTTGTTGGTTCAGCTGGTACTTCAGGAGCTGTAGGTGTTGTTGGCGTTGCCGCACCTGTGTTTGAATCATTGCTACGAGCCAAGTCACCATCACTTGGGGCTGTTGAAGGACCTGTTGCTACACGATCTGTCGTTGGTTGTGTAAGAACAGCATCATTTGTCGCAATACCGTCGTCCGCAAAAGAAGTTACTGGTACAAAAGCTCCTAGGGTAAGGGTGAGTAAAAGCAAGCTACTATATATAGATTTTTTAGAAGCCATTAAGATTCTCCTTTTTTTCATTTATCAGTTAATTCATATTCTACCATAAAAAAGTAATAAAAGACTGTTTTAATTAAAATCTTATTTATTTTTATTCTAAATCTATCAATACGCTAAAATATGTTAGAGTATCTCCAAAATTATAGTTCTTTTTATGACAAAATCTAGCAGTTTGGATAGGTAAAAAAGGCTTTATAACGTACGTTATAGACATTTTCTAATCTTATTATTTTGATAAGCGGATATTCCAAGATAGATAAGAAAAAGCACTTTCACTCATAATGAGAGAAAGTGCCTAATTAGTAGATAGTCGCTTTTGAGTTCCAACATTTTCTAATAAAAACGTGGAAAAAACTATTCTTCTGCCTCTTCTGGAGCTGCCGTGATGATTACCTTAAGTTTGGTTACGCGACCATCCTTAACCTTATCATTGATAAATTCGAGGTGTTTGTCCTTGTTGATAACTGAATAGTGTTCCTTGACTTCTTGAGTTGGGATGGCCCCCACACCAGTCAAATAATAACCTGCGATAGTATCAACATCATCACTCTCAAGTTCTGTATCAAAATGTTCATTGAAGTCGTTAAGAGTCATAGCTCCTTCGACAATATAAGTATTCTCACCAATTTCACGAACTTCCACACTAGTTTTATCTGTTTCGTCGTCAATCTCACCAACGATTTCTTCCAAAAGGTCCTCGAAGGTAACAAGACCAGCAACGCCACCGTATTCATCAAGCAAGATAGCCATCTGATTATTGGTGTTACGAAAGGCTGCCAAGAGATCATTAACGAAGATAGTCTCTGGAACAAAGAGAGGTTCGTTCATGATTCGACGAAGTTTGATATTTTCAAAACCAAGTTCAAAACCTGCTTTTAGAAGGTTTTTAGTATGAATGACACCGATAATCTTGTCCTTGTCATCTTCATAAACAGGGATACGAGAGAAACTTTCCTTGAGAATAGCTTGGATATTTTCTTGAGTATTGTCTTCGATATCAATCATGAAGGCATCTGTACGAGGGACCATAACCTCACGTGCCATCAATTCATCAAGAGAGAAAATCCCCTGAAGCATTTCAATTTCTTCAGCCTCAAGTGTATCTTCACTCTTGGTCAACATGTACTCAATCTCATCCCGAGTCATCTGCTCATCCGCATCATCAAAGGTCATAGGCGTCAAATGAGACACAAGATTTGTCGATGCTGAAAGAATCCAAACAAAGGGACTAACAATCTTACCAGTAACAATAATAACTGGTGCTGAGTAGATGGCTAGATTTTCCTTGAGGTTCATAGCAATACGTTTAGGATAAAGTTCCCCAAAAACAATCGAGATATAGGTCAAGACAACCAAAGAAATCATACTACCTGCTGTCTTAGCCCAGGCTGCATGACCAAACCAAGTCGCTATTACTGCACCTAGTGAAGCGGAGAGACTAGCCCCTTGTAAGAGACTGATAAAGGTAATACCAACTTGAATGGTTGATAAGAAGTTATTTGGATTTTCAAGAACCTTGAGCAGGCGAATAAATTTCTTGTCGCCTTCTTCAGCCTTTTGTTCCACACGTGAACGGTTTAGTGATACTAAAGCCATCTCTGATGCTGAGAAAAAGGCCGTAAGCAAGGTTAATATTAGTAATAAAATAGATTGAAATAATAAGGACTGACCACTGGAGTCTTCCATTTTTTCTTCTCCTCTAAAAAAATTCTGACTTCCATTATATCACAATTTCCCAATATAGGTTCCTATTTTATGCTATAATTAGAGTAATTTATCATCGAAGGAGAGACTTATGTCACTTATACGCTTAGAAAATGTCAGCTTGGCCCGCCAAGGAAAAACACTTTTGTCTGACCTTAACTGGACAGTTGAAAAAGGACAAACCTGGGCTATCCTGGGACTTAACGGTGCTGGAAAATCAACCCTCCTACGTTTGTTGACAGCTGAATTCTTCCCTTCTGAGGGAAAGGCTGAGATACTAGGCTACACCTTTGGGAATGGAGACATCACAGGTCTTCGTCAACATATCGGTATCGTCAGCTCCTTCATCACTGAGCGTCTTCCTCAACATATGACAGCTGAAAAAATCGTCCTTACTGGTAAATACAAGAGCTCAATCCTCTACAAGGCATATGGGGATAAGGAGTTGCAAGAAGCCAAGGATATGCTGACTTCACTTGGTGCTGGAGATTTGATTGGTCGTAAATACCGTGGCCTTTCTCAGGGAGAAAAGCAAATCTGTTTGATTGCTCGCAGTCTCATGGAAGATCCTGACATCATTATCCTTGACGAAGCGACTGTTGGCTTGGACCTATTTGCCCGCGAAAAACTCTTACGTCAGATTGACCGTATCACCTCGCTTCCACATGCTCCATTGGTTCTTTACGTCACCCACCATGCTGAAGAGATTACTGAAAAAATGGACCACATTCTCCTACTCCGTCAGGGAAGAATCGTGGCACAAGGACCAAAAAACGATATTATCACACCGGAAGTTCTAGCTGACTTCTACCAAAATCCTGTTCAAATTATCCCAATTGACGACCATCGTTTTTACATTAACCCTCTTTTATAGAGACAAGTCATAAATTAACTTGATTTAGGGCCAATTCTAAAACAACAAGTCCCCCAGACTAGGTCTAGGGGACTTGTTGTTTTATGGCTACTCCTCTGTTATTTTCGATACGCCATACAAAATTAAGGCTGGAACGATAAGCTGTTCTATAGAACCATATGAAACAATGAATAGCCCAGCAACTACATATAGACGGTTTTTGTTAGCGGTGCTTATAGCTCTTGGAAGCATCATAGTAGGAATAATAATTAATGGAGTCATCATAATGAAGTACATAAACCAACCAATACCTGCTAAGGGATTAGATTCGTCTATAGGATAGTAAATGACAGAAATTAAATTAATAACTAAATCCCTAAGTGATAAGATAAAAGCAGTCCAAAGCCAAGGGGAATGAAGACCTTGAGGATTGAGTTGTCTTTGGCTCTCCGCATAATCATAACTCTTACGCTCTTCAATGACAGGTTTGGTTCTTTTCTCCACCAGCAGATCATCTTCACTCAACTCAAACCCATACTTCTTCTGCCATTTTTCAACTAGTGTGGAAGTGTTGCCGTTTGTACGATAGACAAGATAGGATGATACTACTAGTAGAAAAAGAGAGACATCAGTAATGATATGGTCAACCAAGAAACCATAAACCAACTCAAGTAAACTAGTAACTATGATAAAGATTGAAGAGATTCTTAATTTCTTTTGAGTTGTTTCAGCTATTAATGTAAGGAACAAAAATATACTTGCACACTCTAGAACAGGATACAGTATGTAAAAAATACCACTAATATCTTTTGTAGAAATCTTTACGTAATGTGTAGCCCATACTACAGCTACCATCCCTAATCCAAGAAGGGGAACAGAGAACTGCCAAGCTGACGGACTCTTAAGGGAGGCTAAGAGTATTGAAAGCTCTGCCTTCATAATCATAATAACAAGCCAAGCTAAACAAATTACAGTTAAAACTGGTGAAACTAACCAGGGTTTAAAAATGGAAGCCGGTACTATAAAATAGGTAACTAGCTGACAAATATGGAAGGCAAACACAGCTAAGACGCCCTCAGCTTTCCGCTTGTCCTTCAAAAGCCTAAAAACAAACCATACTAAAACGACTTGCTGTGGAAGTTGAGAACTTAGTACAGATACAGAATTGAGCGTTTCATACTCAAAATGCAAACCATAAGACCTAAGCATAGAAAGAGCTAACAATACTTCAAAAAAGATAAGTATATAATACCAAGTTTTTCTGGACATACAACCGCCCCACCTTTCATTTAATCTTAGAGAAAACATCTTTCAATACCATTACACTCCTTTTTATGTAAGCGCTTTACCTTTACAGTAAAATATTCCCTCTTTTCTTTACTTGATAACAAAACAGTCCTTTTTGACCGAATAGATTCTAGAATGAACCACATAGACAAATGATATTGTCCGTAAGTTAACCTTTTGATAACTTAGTAGGTGTTAAAGCAAAATATCTTTCAGATATAGAAAACGAGGTAAAAACATGACTAAAGTAATAGGTATTGGATTAATCGGTACAGCAGTAACAGTTATCACTTACAGTATTCTCGGCTTCCCAAAATTGGAGGTGTCCCTTTGGCCACTCTTTCCAGTCGCCCTTTTTGCTTTCTTTGCAATAGAAAATCTTATCAAAAAAGATTATAAATCTAGTTTCATGAGTACTTTGATTGGTTTAATGATTGCTAATGCAATCTATGACTTGCTCCCTATTTCAAACAGTATCCTGATTGTTGCAGGAATCCTAACATGCCTAGGACTGGGCTTTCTTTTTCCAAACCACGATAATGAAAAAGAGAGACATTAAAAAGAAGCCAAGAAAAATCTTGGCTTCTTCACTTAAGCTCGACCTCGAGCCAGATTAATCATATCATAGGTTAAAGTGTTGCTAGTTTCTTTGAGAGAGTAATCCTCCAAAGTATTGACTTCCTTACGAAGCTGCTTGGCATAACGGCTAGAGATAAGCTCAGCCTGCTCGTACTCGTTAATAACCTTACGTTCCAAATAGTAGCCTCGTAACATTTCATCGATATTGTCTGGATGAAGGTGGGTGATAACCCGCTCAACAAAAGCACCTGATTGAATTATTTCAGCCTCTTGAAGTCGATTACGCTTCAAATAAGACAAGAGTTCTGAATGATAAACACCTTCCAGATTACTCAAGGCTTCTAAAATCTGCTCCGTATTTGTTAAATAAAGTTCAGCCATATGGTCACGGTTTTCTTCCGTCAACCTAGGACCCCTCCTAGTTTCATCCTGATTAATACGAAACTTGAAAGTAAGAGCCAAGTGCAACAATCTACGAAGGCCACGCACAAAGACAGCTAGAGCGTAAGAAAGACTAGAGACAAAACCACGGTTAATACGACGCTCTAAGCTCTTGATATAACGTTGGTAGAGATTGTATTCGAGTTCTGAAATCTTGCCCTTCTTGTAGGCATATTCCAGACCCTCACTCTCAATTTCCATAATCATGACTCGGATATTGGCCAACTCTTCTTTGACATCATTTGATTCCTGCTCCAAGATTAAATCTTCCAAGCGTTGATTGTAGTTGTCAATAGTAGCATAGACAGCTCCTTGATTAGTTGACTGTTTTAGATCTTTTTCCAACTCGCCGACCACATCATTAAGAATGGCAATCTGCATATAATGGTTGGTTGTGTGCGCTGGTCCAGTGGCTAGCTTAGGTAGGACTAAGATACCTGTTAAGAAACTTAATAAAGTGACACCCGCTACCGTAAAGAGCAAGAGACTATGTTCCAAAGCCGTCATATTGGCAACCGGAAGCAAAAGGATGGTTGCAATTGAGACCGTTCCTTTGACACCAGAAAAGGTTAAAAGAGTAGCACCCTTCCAGATTTTTTTCAGTGATCGTTTGGCCCCCCAAGCTCTTTGGGCAAATACCGCACTAATCATAACAAAACGAATGCCAAACATGGTCGCTGTTAAAAGGACGATAGCAAGAAGCATCCAGAGATTATCGTAGGTAGTGCTACGCAGTACTGGGGCTGCTAGGGTTGGAAGTTCTGTTCCCAAGAGGAAAAAGACCATGCCATTAAGCATGAAGGTAATGGTTCCCCAAATCGTATGAGAAACACTATCCAACTTGGCATCAAAAACGGTGATTTTTTTAAAGCGACTGGCAAGTGAAATCCCTGCTACGACAACAGCAATAATTCCGGAAGCATGAATTTCCTCGGCTACAAAGTAAGAGGAAATCGGTAGTACCAACTCTAGTAAGAGAGCACCTGTGACATCTGCAGCATCCATATTATCCAAAATGGTCAAAAAGAGACGATTAAATAAGGCTGTAATCAAGCCAACCAAAAAACCACCAAGCACAGAAATAACCAAATTCCAGCTCGCATCAAGGAGGGAGAAAGCACCCGTTGTCAAAGCGGTCACCGCCACCTGAAAGGCAACCAAGCCAGAGGCATCGTTTAGAAGCCCTTCACCCTGCAAAATATAGCTAATCCACTTTGGAAAACTAAAGCGTTTAGAAATAGCAGAATAGGCCACCAAATCCGTTGGCCCAAGAGCCGCCCCAATGGTTAGGCAGGCAGACAAAGGCACTGAGGCAGGCAAGACAGCCTTAGCAAGATAACCGATTCCCATCGTAGACACGAAGATGACTGGAAAAATCAAAAATAGAATGAGTTTCCAGTTACGTAAAATACTGGTAATATCACTTTCTTCACCCTCACGAAACAGCAAGGGAGCAATAATGAAAGCTAGAAAAAGTTCCGTTTCAAGCTCGAAAGCACGTTCCTTAAAAAGAAAACCGATACCCACTCCAAAAATAATTTGGATCAAGGGTAAGGGAAGACGTGGAAAGATACGATTGATAACGTTCGATAAAATCAAGCTAAAAAGAAGAACAAGCAAAGCTAACGATAGATGCATAGCTCCTCCTACCCTTCCTTATGACAACAGTTTGAGAATAGTTCTTTTTGCTTACTAATTTTTTTATCAATGGCAGTGACATCTTCCTTAGCCAAAAGTTTATGGCAACGTTCGACCTCAAGACTAGCTAACTTTTTCTTGATCTTAGCCGTTTTACGATTATCAACCTTTTTCAAAGTACCCTCGGCACTCTGCTTATCAATATATTTGGCCTGCATATCTGCAAGTTTTTCTTTAATATCTGTAATCATTGTAATTTCTCCAACATCACCAAAAATGGTGGGGTATTAATTTGATTAAGGGGTTGGTAAAGCATAGCTGTGAAAACACGCTGGTCCAAACCGATAACGTACTCAAGCACAGCATCCTTCTCCATATCACCACCATCATGACCGTAGTAAATCATAATAGCCAAACGCCCACCAACCTCTAAGCGGTCAAGGATTTTCTCAATGGCCTCAAGAGTCGTATGGGGCTTAGTGATGACACTTTTATCTGCAGATGGCAGGTAGCCCAGATTGAAAATAGCTGCTCGAATAGGTTCCGTGACATAATGGTCCAGATTTTCGTGACCATCTAAAATGAGTTCCGCATTTTCAATTCCCAGGTCTGACAAGCGTTGACTGGTCTTTTCAAGCGCCTGCTCCTGCACGTCAAAGGCATAAACCTTCTTGGCAAGACCAGCCAGAAAGGCTGTATCATTGCCGTTTCCCATGGTCGCATCGACAGCGACACTCTCATCATCCAGCACTTCTGCTAAAAAGTCATGAGATAGATGAATGGGTCGTTTAATCATGCTTTTTCCTCCTTCTCGCTAACGACTTTGCACCCTTGCCATGAGTCACGACGTTCCATCTCTTTGTCAATGGCATTAAGGACTTCCCACTTGTTGAGACTCCACATAGGACCAATCAACATATCTCGCGGCGCATCACCAGTAATCCGATGAATGACGATATCCTTAGGGATGATTTCCAACTGGTCACAGATGATGGACACATACTCTTCCTGACTCAGCAATTTAAGACGCCCCTCGTGGTAGTCTCTTTGCATACGCGTATTGGTCATCAGGTGGAGGAGGTGGAGTTTGATTCCCTGAATGTCATTGTCCGTCACACAACGGCGAACATTTTCCACCATCATCTCGTGGGTTTCCCCTGGCAATCCATTAATCAGGTGCGATACAATTTCAGCCTTTGGTGCACGCTCACGCAGACGCTTCACGGTCTCCACGTAGAGTTCATAGCTGTGTGCTCGGTTAATGAGTTCTGACGTTTCTTCATAAGTCGTCTGCAAACCAAGTTCAACAGTCACATGCATACGTTCTGTGAGTTCTGCCAGATAATCAATCACATCATCTGGCAAACAGTCTGGGCGGGTACCGATATTGATGCCAACAACACCAGGCTCATTGATAGCCTGTTCGTAGCGTTCCTTGATAACCTCAAGCGGAGCGTGGGTATTGGTAAAATTTTGAAAATAAACCAGATATTTCTGAACTTCTGGCCACTTGCGGTGCATAAAGTCAATCTCATGATAAAACTGCTCACGAATCGGCGCCTCAGGAGCTACAATGGCGTCCCCAGACCCTGATACCGTACAAAAGGTACAGCCACCGTGGGCCACTGTGCCATCACGGTTGGGACAATCAAAGCCCGCATCTATAGGAAGTTTGAAAATCTTTTCGCCAAAAATTTCACGATAGTAATCATTGACTGTTCTATAACGTTTTTTCATAAAGACTATTATAACACTTTGACCTTAAAAAGAGAGTAAGACTAGGACAAAAATCATGGATTTCTGCCTGTCCTACTCTCTCTTCTTATTTAGTCTTTTTCAAATAATCAATAGCTTCTTGAGCTGTTTTAACAGGGACGATTTTCATCTTGGTCCCCAGTTTCTTGGCAGCTTCCTTGGCCTCTTGATAGTTAGTCTTGGCATCCGGATCAGCCTTTTTCATTTCCTTAGTTACTGGATTATTTGGCACGAAGAAAATATCTGCGCCACTATCAGCCGCTGATTTCACCTTGAGGTAGGCCCCACCGATATCACCGACAGCCCCATCCTTTTCAATAGTGCCTGTTCCAGCAATTTTACGGCCAGCCTTGAGGTCTTGACCAGACACCTGATCGTAAATAGCCAAAGTAAACATAAGCCCCGCACTTGGTCCACCAACACCATCAAGTTTAAACTTCACGTTTTCAGGACTCTTGACCTCAGTATGATCTGTCAAACCAATACCGATACCATTTTTACCATTAGCAATCTTAATGATCTTACCAGTAGCAGTCTTTTCTTTGTCCTCTGTCGTATAAGTAACCTTGACTTTTGAACCCAACTTAAGTCCTTGGACGTATTTAATCAAGTCAGTAGAATTGTCAAAGGTCTTGCCATTGACAGCTGTCACCGTATCCGCAATATTAAGGACACCCTTGAAACTAGAGTCATCAGCCACCTGAAGCACATAAACACCCATATACTCCAAGCTAGCCTCCTTACCAGCCAGAGTCAAGCCCTGATAAATCGCCTGGTTTTGGGAAGTCTCCATGTAGAATTGATTGATACGCATGAAATCTTCATCAGAGTAATTTCCAGTCGCCTCTTCAGCCGTTTGAAGCTTAGCAAAATCATTAAGCTGAGCATAGAGCATGAGGGCCAAGGTCGCCTTGGTTTGGGCCACCGCCACAAAATTGTAGGAACCTTTTGAATCATCAGCTTTCTTATCGACTGTCAAGACCTCCTTGGTATCAAAAGCACCACCCGGAAGCTCAACATAGTAATTATTGAGCGGGAAAAAGAGGGCAAAGAGGAGGAAAAGTACCGTAAAAATACTTAGCAACCACCACTTAATCCGCCAAATTTTCCCTAATAGTGATTTAGATTCGTTCTTGTTTGCCACGCTTGGCCTCCACTTCCTTAACAACTGCTGGAGGAACATAAGAACTAATGTCCCCCTCAAAATAAATCAACTCACGCACACGACTCGAGGACACTGGTGTCACCTCATGACTAGCAATCAAATAAACCGTTTCAAGCTCAGGCGCCAGCCCCTTATTGAAATAATCCATATTAGCCTCATAGTCAAAATCTGTCGCATTACGAAGGCCTCTAACCAGATAAGTCACCCCAAGATCTCTGGCGACATCTACAGCCAGACTATCGTGAGCCGTTATAACCTTGACATTAGGAAAATCTGCTACAACCTCTTCCAAGATACGCTTGCGAGTCTCAATGTCCCAGAAGCCCTGCTTATTTTTATTATAAAATAGTCCAATATAGAGCTCATCAAAGAGCTTGCTGGCTCTGGCAATAATATCCATATGCCCATTGGTAATTGGATCAAAAGACCCCGTAAACATAGCAATCTTTGTCATAGCATTCCTTTCTCCAACTTCCCTATCAAAGGCTAACGCACGTAAACGGTCACCTTACTGATACCATAGGTTTTCTGCTTCCAAATCCCAAAGTTTGAAATTTCTTCAGGCAAGTCCACAGCCTTATCCGTCTCGCAAACCAACATAACTTCTTCAGCCAAGAGCCCTTGCTCCTCTAACTGAGTAATATTAGCCACAATCTGCTCTTTGGCATAAGGCGGATCTAAAAGCACCAAGTCAAATTGACCTGTCAATTGTGTCAATGCACGCGCTGCATCCATCTTCAAAAGCTGAAACTGCTTCTCACTCTTGGTCATCTTGATATTTTCCTGGATAACAGCCTGTGCCCGACGATCCTTTTCCACGAGGACAGCAGACGACATACCACGACTGATAGCTTCAATAGCCAGGCTACCGCTCCCAGAAAAGAGATCCAAAACACGCCCTCCATCAAAGAAAGGACCAATCATATTGAAAATAGCACCTTTGACCTTGTCCGTTGTTGGACGAGTCGTTTTGCCTTCTAACGTTTTAAGCGGACGCCCGCCAAAATCACCTGCTACAACACGCAAGTCGGTCACCTCGTTTTTACTGATTTTTAGTAAGACTTTTCTATTATAACAAAAAATTACACATAGATGTTGCCACAAAGAAATCTAGTCATGCTAAATACCTACAAGACCACACAAAAAACTCGAGAACCTCCCGAGTTTCCATTTATTTTACTTATCACCAAGTGCAGTCACGTAGTTGTAGGCTTCGATACCAGCTGTGGCACCATCCCCTACGGCTGTTGTAATTTGGCGAAGGTCTTTCTGGCGGACATCCCCAATGGCAAAGATACCAGGAATACGTGTCGCCATCTTATCTTCTGTAATTACCCAACCATCTTGGTCAGTGATGTCGAGACCTGTCAAGTAATCTGAAACTGGATCAAGTCCCACATAAACAAAGACACCGCCAAATTCGTGGTTAGTCACCTCACCAGTTTTGACATTCTTGATATCAACACTGCGAACCTTGATATCATCACCCTTGATTTCTTCAACGACTGAATCCCAGATAAACTTGACCTTTTCATTGGCGAAGGCACGGTCTTGAAGAACCTTTTGGGCACGCAATTCATCACGACGGTGAACAATGGTCACGCTATTGGCAAAGCGTGTCAAATAAATTCCTTCTTCAACGGCAGAGTCTCCACCACCAACAACCAAGAGGTCTTGATTACGGAAGAAGGCACCATCACACACCGCACAGTAAGATACACCACGGCTGTTGTACTCTTCTTCACCAGCAACACCAATATGACGGTGTTTGGCACCAGTCGCAATGATAACTGTCTTGGTTTGGTACTCCTCATCACCAGTTTTGACAACTTTATAGTCACCCTTGTCTTCGATACCAGACACAATACCATAAAGATTTTCAACGCCCAATTTTTCCAAGGGTTCAAACATCTTCATAGACAATTCTGGACCAGAGATACTTTCAAAACCAGGGTAATTTTCAATATCAGACGTGTTATTCATCTGTCCACCAGGAGCACCTTGCTCCAAAGTTGCCACTTTAAGGTTGGCACGAGCTGCATAAAGTGCTGCAGTCATCCCCGCAGGACCAGCTCCAATAACAATTGTATCGTACATGAGTAACTCCTTATATGATTTTCTTGTAGAGATATCTTACACCTAATGTGCCAACAAAGCTAGAATTATGCATTCAGCACGATAAGAATCGCCATAAAAGCAAATGCCAAAACTGGAATCGAAACCATCGACATCATAATAGCATCATAGAGGGCACCTTGACGCTCCTTAACAGTTTTGTCTGCACGACGTAACGCACGCCATCCAAGCCAAATGGCACCAATCACCAAGCACACAAAGAAAGCAATCACAAGGCCTAAGAGATAAAATTTAAAAATATTTAATAACATAAATCATCCTAAAGTGAGAAATAGAAAAGGCTGAGATAACATTCTCCAACCTCTAAATTCGACTAGTAATAACTGCACGATGCAGCCTCTGATTGGACTAAAGTCGCCTTTGAAACATTCAAAAGTTCCTAATCATCCTTGTGGGATTTTGACTATGGACTAAACTGTAGTCCTATCCCACTTTTCTATTGTAACAAAAATCCCATCTTAAAGATATTGTTTTGAATAAGAAGCGAAAAATTCTTTTGTTCGTTCTTCTTTTGGATGGTTGAAAAGTTCTTCAGGTGTTCCTTGTTCAAGAATATGCCCTTTTTCAAGGAAGAGCACCTTGTCAGCTACTTGATAAACAAAGTTCATGTCGTGACTAACCAAAATCATGGTCTGACCTGACTTAGCCGCATCAGCGATTGATTTTTCAACCTCACCAACCAACTCAGGGTCAAGGGCAGATGTCGGTTCGTCAAGCAAGAGCACATCAGGCTTCATTGCAAGGGCACGAGCCAAGGCCACACGTTGCTTTTGACCACCTGACAAGTGGCGTGGGTAATGATTTTCACGATTAGAAAGCCCAACCTTAGCGAGCTCTTCTTTAGCAATCTTGGTAGCTTCGTCGTCAGAAAGTTTCTTAACAATCTTAAGACCTTCCTTAACATTATCCAAGGCTGTACGACGTTCAAAGAGGTTGAACTGTTGGAACACCATGGACAACTTACGACGAAGAGTAAGGATTTGCTCTTTGGTAATTGTTTCGAAATCTACCTTGAAATCATCAATGGTAATGGTACCAGAATCAGGTTGTTCCAAATAGTTTAAGCTACGAAGGATTGTTGACTTACCTGCACCAGAGGCACCAACAAGAGCCACAACTTCACCCTTTTCAATGTCAATATCAATGCCATCGAGAACCTTTTGTCCTGAAAATTCTTTGGTCAAATTTTTGATACTAATCATTAGCGGTCACCTCCAATTCCAGAAATGTCAGTCACTTCAGGCGCCTTAATGGCCATGTGATTTTCAACTGAACGACCAATGTACTCAATCAAGATTGAGATTGCCCAGTATACAAGGGCAACTGAGATATAACGTTCAAAGTAACGATAGTCAGCACCACCTAAGATTTGAGCCTGTGCATACATTTCAACGATACCAGCACTAAAGGCAAGTGATGTTCCCTTAGTCAAACCAATCAAACTGTTAATCAAACTTGGTGTCGCAATAACAGCTGCATTTGGAATAATGACACGACGGTAAACCTGTGCTGATGTCATCCCAAGAGAACGGGCAGCTTCGATTTCTCCAGCATCCACAGCTTGAATCGCTGCACGAATGGTTTCACTCATGTAAGCCGCTTCGTTAAAGGCAAAGGCTGTAATGGCAAAGATAGCTGGTGGAATCTCATTAATGTTCCAGTCCAAACCAAACTCACCATTCAAGTAACGAAGGAAGAGTGGAATACCATAGTAAGTCAACATGAGTTGGACAAGAATTGGTGTCCCGCGCAAGAAACTCACAAAAACGGCTTGAATCGGATAAAGGATACGTACTCGATTGATTTTAACAACCGCAAAGACAAGGGCCAAAATCAGACCGAAGAAGGCCCCTGCAATAGTCAATCCCAAGGTTAAAGGCAAGCGTTCTACAATCTGAGGAACCGCATCAAAGACAGCCTTCCATGAGAAGAGCTTACCAGCTGGCATCCAAGATGCAATCCATTTGAAGACAACCGTAACCAGTTGCAAAACATAGCCCCAAAGGATCTCCACTAACCATGATAAGAGATTAGCCAGAGCAACAACTACTCTCAAACCAATTAAGCCAACGACAACTTGGAGGTACCAAGGTAACCGATTAAATGCTTCTATACTCTTTTTCACAATGTCGCCCTTTCTTTCTAAAAAAGTCGGTTAGCCTAGAGCTAACCGTTCAAATATCTTATCATAAATTTTATAATATTCATTTTAGCACGACTCAGAAAGTCTGTGAAATAGTCTTTTCTTATCAAAGTGATAAGGAAATCATATCACTGATAATTCAGCTTTATTAACGTCAAAAAGCTGAGACAGCAGTCTCAACTTTTAACAGTCTTATTTCAAATCACTGACGTAATCGCCACCGAAGTATTCCTTGCTGAGTTTGGCAAGGGTTCCATCCTTCTTAAGCTCTTTGATACGTTTATTGACAAAAGTCTTGAGTTCCTTACCTTGCTTATCATTTGAGAAAAGAAGATATTCAAGACCATCAGTCTTCATACCGATATCGTCTTTAATCTTGTTTACTGCCAACTTATAGCCTTGATCTTTGACAATGTACTCAGAGGAAATGGCATCATAAAGGATAAAATCAATTTTTCCTTCTTGAATGTGTTGAATACGTGTTGAAAGACCAGTTGAGCTAGATGCATAGTTAATTGTAATTGGTGTCTTGTCCGCATTAGCGTGGTTCCAATTTTCAAGCAACTGAGCATAGTTAGAGCCAGGAAGCACCTCTGTCGTCTTACCAGACAAATCATCTAAGCTAGTGTACTTGGTCCCCTCAGCACTAGTGATGGCATAGTTAGAACGTGAAATCGGATCTGAGAAACCATATTTCTGAGCACGTTCTTCATTGTAGTTGAAGTCGTTAGCCGCAATCTGATAACGTCCAGAATCCACCCCTGTCAAGATGGAATCAAAAGGTGTCGTCACAAACTTAACCTCATACTTGTCTGAATCTTTGAAAATAGCCTTGACCAAATCAATATCATACCCCTTGAAGTCATCACCTTTTTTGAAAGTGAAAGGCGCCGTATCAGAGTCTGTCGCAACAGTAATCGTCTGCTTCTCACCAGATGCCTTACTGTCACTCTTGTTCCCACAAGCAGCCAAAGTCAAAACCGACAAGCCAAGAATTCCTAAACCTGCAAGCCATTTTTTCATATCTATATTCCTCGATACTTTCATTAATAGTTAGTGATAACAGTTTACCATCTTCATCCCAACTCGTCTAATAATAAAATCCTAAGTGGTGATAGAAAATGGTTATAGGGGTGAGGGTAGAAGTAACAAGATAGAAAAGAGCTGCCACTCATGTGACAACTCTAAAAACCTAACTTTTCGGGTTGGTTCACTCTATTGAATTCTTACTTAGTTCTTTTTGAAAGGATTTTGGTCATCCATTTCTTTGAACTCCTGCACTGTAAATTTTGGATATTCAATCTTATCAACAAGCTCATCATAATTTGCGATGAGTTCTTGGAAATGCACATCCACATAGCCTAGATAAATAATCTGGTCGATGTCTTCTTTGTTAAAGAACATTAAATCCCTAGTAACAGCACCAAGAGGTAGAAGGACTGCTCCAAAATCAAAGTAGCCCTGTTCACCACCTTTTTCTGTTACTGGAAACAGACTGGTAATCATCATATTGTTGTCATTGCCATGGACTCGAACAACACTACCAATAGGCAAGTGTTGACGTTCTTGTGTCTCTGTTGCTTTAATCATACTAATTCCTCCAAATACTTCTTAGCCTCTTTCACGTAAAACAAATCCGGATTTTCGTTGACGATTTCTTGAAAGCAGGATTTAGCTTCTTCGGGTTGGTTTTGGTTGAGATAGTTTAGCGCCTTGTAGTAACAAAGTTCCACCTGTTCAAGATGATTGTTTCCAGATTCAACAGAAATAGTAATCGGAATTTTCTCGGTTACTATACTATCAATCATCTTAATCACATTTACTTGTTGGGAAATCAGTTCTTTTTGGTTCTGAAATTTTGTAGGAATGGTCGATAGGACACTGACATAGTGTTGCAAGTCATAGCTATCTCTGTTAAAGACTTTATTTAAAAATTCTAGATAATAGTACCTTGCAATGGATTGTGTTTGTATGCTATTAAAATCTGTCGGTTTAAACTCACCTAACATTTTTAAGGACTCTTCAAAGTCGCCCCGCAAATAGTAAATCTGTGCCATATTAATAAAATAAAACGCTTGTGATGATTTACTCCTACGTGCCCTGTTTTGACCATAAGCCGAGTAATGTTCAAATATATTTTGATACCTGTCCAAATCAATATGTTCACAAAGAATATTCCTTACTCCCTTTTCAATAAAAGCAAGTCGAAGCACATGCAACAATACCAACACAACCATTACTATAAAAGCGGACCAATATATCAAAGGGTTATTGCTAACCCCACCGTAAACATACACAGCCATTATCAAGATAATAGAAATAAGAAAGTGATTCTTTTCTCTCTTTTTAAAACGTAAAATCTCAGCACCTGTCATGTTTGAAATCTTATTAGTCAAAGTTTTTAGCATTTTATCTCCTAGCATTAATCATGGACATCTGTCACTATCAATCCAATTCCTCCAAATACTTCTTAGCTTCTTTCACGTAAAATAAATAATGTGGCTAACTCTATACCCTATATATGAGAGTTCACCGTCACAACCTATTCTTTCCAAAATACTCGACAAATCATTTATCGAAATATTCTGAATACAGACTACAATATCCATTATACCATGGAAAATAAGCTTTCATGACATTATGAGAGGGACAAAATTATTAGGATTTGGGTATTAGAAAACCCCAGCCAGGGGCTGGGGGCGGTGATAGATAAAATCAATCTTTGCTAAAACACTACTTATCCTTATATGATGACTTACTGCTTGAGTCGCTACTATCTTCAGGTTGATAGTCTGACAAATTCTTATGGATGCGTTCGGCGTAAACGGCTCTGCTTCCTGATTCATCATGGTCGACCAAGGCTTCGGCAAGCTCTTTATAATCTTCTACAGAAATAGTCCAGTTTCCACCATCATCTTTGGTAAGCTTGAAGGTCTTTTCCAGATTATCAGCACCTGTCAAAGGTGTATAGGATATTTCTTTATCAATGTCCTTAAATTGCGTCAAATCACCGTTAAAGTTTTCACCATAAAGGAATTTCGTTGTGAGATCTTTGGCCTTACCTTTTTCCACATCGTTGTTATCAGCTTGATTCCATTGTTTCAACTTGTCTATGTCGTTGTCATAGAGACTCATAAGGAGAGTACGAACAGCAGCTGCAGCTCCATAGGCACTAACAGAACGTGAAGTAAAGGTAACTGTCGCATCATTTCCCTTAACTTTGACATCCTTCAGCTTATAGTCCTGAATCTTACCAATCATATTACGACGGACCTTAAGGAACTTAGAAAGTACTTGAGTTGGAGTCTTGGCATCATAGCCTTCAATGTATTTAAACGTATACTTTTCTTCCGGTGTATACCCCTTCTCTTCAATAGTGTCTGCAACCTGTTTTTCAAAGACATTCGTTTCAGTCCAGGTTTCGTAATTTTCACCGTAGAGTTTTGAAAAACCGTTACTAGATTTTCCAAGCATGGTATCAATTAAAACTGTCGCATCAGCCTTGGCACGTTCTGTCGGAGTTGGTGTCGCCTTTTTCTTCTCAGCTGGTTTATTGGAAGCACAGGCTACAAGAACCAAGCAGGTTGCTAAAATCAAGCCCAGATAAGTAAAAACTTTTTTCATTAAGATTATTCCCTCATTTCTATTGGTTACTATTTAAGATAGCATAGGTCTGATGATTCTTCAAGGTCACTTTTCAGGGTATGAAGCAAAACTCTACCTATTATATTGTTTTTATATCATGACTCCAAATCATCCAAATCTAACTGCCTGCCCTCTTGGTCTTCCAAACCTGTCAGAGTAACACCTAAGAGACGAACACCACTGCTATTTTCCTCCAGTTGATCAAAAATGGTATGAGCAATCCTTTCGATGGTGTCGAAATCCTGGGTCGATTTGTCCAAGGTCATACGCTTGGTTAAGGTTGAGAAATCCGAATAACGGACTTTGATGACAATAATTCGACCGACTTTTTTAGTTTTCTGAGCACTTTCAGCTACCCGCCTAGCATTCTTAGTCAACTCAGCCTTGATGTCATCTTCATTATAAAGAAGCTTGCCGTAGGTTCGCTCACTTCCGATAGATTTACGGACACGATTGGGCCTAACAGGACTATTGGAAATCCCTCTAGCCTTTCGGAAGAGATCAAATCCAAAACGTCCAAAACGATCAATCAGCGTCATCTCAGGAATCTTCAGAAGATCGGCACCGGTGTATATTTCCATGTCATGAAGACGTTCAACTGACTTTTTACCCACCCCATGAAACTTTTCAATAGGTAGCTTTTCCAAAAATTCCTGAGCCTCCTCTGGGAGCACCACCGTCAAACCAGCAGGCTTTTGAAAATCAGAAGCTAGTTTGGCGATAAATTTATTGTAGGAAACGCCTGCTGAACAAGTCAGGTGAAGTTCCTGCCAGATATCATACTGGATAAGTTTGGCTACCTTAACCGCCGATTTGATACCAAGTTTATTTAGCGTCACATCAAGATAGGCTTCGTCGATAGACATAGGTTCTACCAAGTCGGTATAGCGTTTAAAAATCTCACGAATCTGCATTCCTACCTCTCGGTAATGACTATAATTTCCTGAGATAAAGACAGCATTTGGACAACGTTCATAGGCTTCCTTAGAAGACATGGCTGAATGGACACCATATTTTCTAGCCTCGTAATTACAGGTTGATACCACACCACGTCCCCCTGTTTTTCTAGGATCGTGACCGATAATAACCGGTTTGTCCTTAAGACTGGGGTCATCCCTCATCTCGACCTGAGCAAAAAAGGCGTCCATGTCAATATGGATGATTTTCCGACTGATATCATTTATTAGAGGAAACTCTAACATGGCTCCCTGCCTCCTTTCTCAGATTTATCTCATTGTAAAGCTTTTCACATAAAACTTTGGGACTACAAAGCATTCTCCCCTTATGATACCAAAATCTACCAAAAAACAGAAATTTATAATACAGATTTGTCGTTTTCAAAACTGTATTATAAAAGAATGTCTCTAAAAACACAGTTTTAAAGTTGTGTAAGCGGTTACTGTGTGATAGAATACTTCTAGAGAATGTAACAGATGATTTTGTTACTAGAATTATAGGAGATCCAAACTATGGCAACGGTTAAAACTAACACAGATGTTTTTGAAAAAGCGTGGGAAGGCTTTAAAGGAACTGACTGGAAAGAAAAAGCTAGCGTTTCACGTTTCGTTCAAGCAAACTACACACCTTATGATGGTGATGAAAGCTTCCTTGCAGGACCAACTGAACGCTCTCTAAAAATTAAAAAAATCGTAGATGAAACTAAAGCAGGCTATGAAGCTGAAGGACGCTTCCCAATGGATACTCGTCCAACTTCAATCGCTGACATTGACGCAGGATACATTTCAAAAGAAGATGAACTTATCTATGGTATCCAAAATGATGAGCTCTTCAAATTGAACTTCATGCCTAAAGGTGGTATCCGTATGGCGGAAACTGCTTTGAAAGAACACGGTTATGAACCAGATCCAGCTGTACACGAAATTTTCACAAAATACGTAACTACAGTTAACGATGGTATCTTCCGTGCTTACACTTCAAACATCCGTCGTGCACGTCACGCTCACACAGTTACTGGTCTTCCAGATGCTTACTCACGTGGACGTATCATCGGGGTTTATGCTCGTCTTGCCCTTTACGGTGCTGACTACTTGATGCAAGAAAAAGTTAACGACTGGAATGCTATCAAAGAAATCGACGAAGAAACTATCCGTCTTCGTGAAGAAGTTAACCTTCAATACCAAGCACTTCAAGACGTTGTTCGCCTTGGTGACCTTTACGGTGTAGATGTTCGTCGCCCAGCCTTCGATACTAAAGAAGCTATCCAATGGACAAACATCGCCTTCATGGCAGTATGTCGTGTGATCAACGGTGCCGCTACATCTCTTGGACGTGTGCCAATCGTTCTTGATATCTATGCAGAACGTGACCTTGCTCGTGGTACTTACACTGAATCAGAAATCCAAGAATTCGTTGATGATTTCGTTATGAAACTTCGTACAGTTAAGTTTGCTCGTACAAAAGCTTACGACCAATTGTACTCAGGTGACCCAACATTCATCACAACTTCTATGGCTGGTATGGGTGCTGACGGACGTCACCGTGTTACTAAGATGGACTACCGTTTCTTGAACACTCTTGACAATATCGGTAACTCTCCAGAACCAAACTTGACAGTTCTTTGGACTGACAAATTGCCTTACTCATTCCGTCGCTACTGTATGCACATGAGCCACAAACACTCTTCTATCCAATACGAAGGTGTGACTACTATGGCTAAAGACGGATACGGTGAAATGAGCTGTATCTCATGTTGTGTATCACCACTTGACCCAGAAAACGAAGAACAACGTCACAACATCCAATACTTCGGTGCTCGTGTTAACGTGCTTAAAGCCCTTCTTACTGGTTTGAACGGTGGTTACGACGATGTTCATAAAGACTATAAAGTATTTGACATCGAACCAGTTCGTGACGAAGTTCTTGACTTTGACACTGTTAAAGCTAACTTCGAAAAATCTCTTGACTGGTTGACTGACACTTACGTAGATGCTCTTAACATCATCCACTACATGACTGATAAGTACAACTACGAAGCTGTTCAAATGGCCTTCTTGCCAACTAAACAACGTGCTAACATGGGATTCGGTATCTGTGGTTTCGCAAATACTGTCGATACATTGTCAGCAATCAAATACGCTACAGTTAAACCAATCCGTGACGAAGATGGCTACATCTACGACTACGAAACAATCGGTGAATACCCACGTTGGGGTGAAGATGACCCACGTTCAAACGAATTGGCAGAATGGTTGATCGAAGCTTACACTACTCGTCTTCGTAGCCACAAACTCTACAAAGATGCAGAAGCTACAGTTTCACTTCTTACAATCACTTCTAACGTTGCTTACTCTAAACAAACTGGTAACTCTCCAGTTCACAAAGGGGTATACCTCAACGAAGATGGTTCAGTGAACTTGTCTAAATTGGAATTCTTCTCACCAGGTGCTAACCCATCTAACAAAGCTAAAGGTGGATGGTTGCAAAACTTGAACTCACTTGCAAGCCTTGACTTCGGTTACGCAGCTGATGGTATCTCATTGACAACTCAAGTATCACCTCGTGCTCTTGGTAAGACTCACGACGAACAAGTTGACAACCTCGTAACTATCCTTGACGGATACTTCGAAAACGGTGGACAACACGTTAACTTGAACGTTATGGACTTGTCAGACGTTTACGAAAAGATTATGAGCGGTGAAGATGTTATCGTACGTATCTCTGGATACTGTGTAAACACTAAATACCTCACTCCAGAACAAAAAACTGAATTGACACAACGTGTCTTCCACGAAGTTCTTTCAATGGACGACGCTTTGGGATAAAACAAATAAAGAGCTCGCAATAGCGGGTTCTTTTATTTTTGCAAAAAACTAGTTTTCATTACATTTTTCTAAAACTACTATCATTTACATTTGACTTTTTATAAGATAAGCTATAAAATAAAAGCGTTTCCGTTTGGTTTCTCCAAACACTTCACTCTCAGAAGCACCTCAGAGAAATGACACTCTATCACTGTCTAACTGCTAGTTTACAAATAACAGGTCAACTAGTATGACAATAAAATAAAAGAGTACAAGGAAGAAAGATGAATAAGAAAAGTTTTAAGCTAATTGGATTAGTAGCTCTCGTAGCAAGTACAGTCCTACTCGTAGCCTGCCAATCCGAGACAAAAACCAAAAACTCAAAGTCCAAGGACGTTCAATGGGGTTATACTGGCTCTACTGGTCCAGACCATTGGGGTGACCTTTCTAAAGATTATGAACTCAGCAAAAATGGTAAAGAACAATCTCCGATCAATATCACCGGTGCTGAGGACGTTGATCTTCCAGAACTAAACCTTAATAATCAAGAATCAGAAGCTCAAGTTGAAAATAACGGGCATACGATTGAAGTCAGCTTTAAAAATCCAAAGAATACCCTAACGATTGGTGATGATGTCTATAAATTACAGCAGTTCCATTTTCACGCACCTAGTGAGAATGAAATTGATGGTCATACTTATCCTCTAGAGGGGCACTTCGTCTATAAGACAGATAATGGGAAAATCACAGTTGTCTCGGTTCTCTATAATTATGGCGATGAAAATCAAGCCTTAAAACAAATATGGGATAAAATGCCTCAGGCGGCCAATACAGAAACTGAGCTTCCTCAGGCTATCTCACTATATGATTTCTATCCTGAAGACAAGGACTACTACAACTTCGAAGGTTCCTTGACAACACCGCCATGTACTGAGGGTGTTAACTGGATTGTCTTCAAGAATCAAGAAACCGTTAGCAAGGAACAAGTGGAAAAATTCACCCAAACCCTTGGATTTGAAAATAACCGCCCTATCCAAGATACAAACGGTCGACAAATTAAAGAATAAAGCAAGATAAAAAGCTTGATGATAACTCCTCGCATCGGGCTTTTTTTCGTTGACAATTAGTTATAGACTTTGTTACACTTGCCCTATGATTATCAAACATACAAGAGATACACTCTCAGAAACTTACCTCGATGCCGTAGCCATCCGAAACACTGTTTTTGTTAAGGGGCAAGGTGTTCCTCGCTCCATCGAGATTGATGCGAATGAAGCCTACTGCATCCACTTTGTTCTATATGATGACAAAGGCAAGGCAGCAGCAACCGTACGCCTACTACCGAATAAAGACTTGACTCAGCTTACGCTCCAACGTATGGCGGTACTCGATGCCTACCAAGGTCAAGGTCTGGGGAGCATTCTCCTAAAAGAAGCTGAAGATTTTGCACAAGAACAAGGCTTCCAGACTATTTCTCTCCATGCTCAACTCGGTGCACTTAAGTTCTACCGCAACAATGGCTATCAAGAAGTCGGTAAGATCTTTGAAGAAGCTGGTATCCAACACATTACTGTTGAAAAATCCTTACTAAGTAAAAAAGCTTAAGCAGTTGACCTACTGCTTAAGCTTCTTCTTTTGTCGCAAATATAGGATAACCATGCTCGACAGCAAGAACTGATACATATTCTCTTTTCTTTAATGTCTCTACGATCTTTTTCCAGTATTTCTGCCCTTTAAAAAGAAGGACAAACACTCCCATGCAGACCAAAAAACCAAGAAATTGTTTATATTCAGAAGATGACAGTTTTGATTCTAGTTCTAGGAGCTCAAACAGTCCTCTCAATAGAACTGTAAAGGTAATCATTATAAGGCTAAGTCCACTAAAGTATCCTAAACATATAAGCAAATACCCTATTTGAAGCTTCTTGGAACGCTTCTTGTAGAGTAACTTATAGTCCTGACTGTACTTTTCAAATACAGGAAAGTGAATATCAAATCCTCTCCTCATACGAATGACTTTCAAATCAGGTTGGGCACGATAACCAAGGCAATGAATCAATTTGTATAGTATCTCTCTTATCAAGATATAAGAAGAAGCGATTATAGGGACTACTATACAAGAAAATACAAGAACACCTAAATAGAAGGAATCTTTATCAAATGCCAACAAGTCGACCATCACCCCAAAACACATACCACAGACAAAGATACTACTCCCGTTAAGCACACAAAAGAGGAGACTCAAAAAACAAGGGACAAGTTTGCTTTCCTTAGAATGTCTACTCGACCGTTTCACGAATCAGCTCCTTTTTCATTATCTCAATTAAAACATCTCTGTCTTTAATCCATTGAGCTCTCTCATCCTTGTAGTAAGTACGATTACTGAGGAAAATAGCTGCACGTTGAGCTGGGATATTGATAAGCACAAAGGTACCTGTATAACCAGTATGAAGAATCCAATCGCCTTGGAGGTCCCAAGCGACACTACGTTCCTTATTGGATTGGCTGATATTCTGCGTCAGATTTTTAGCAAAATCATCCGTCAAATAATGGTCAACAAAGATTTCCAAGTCCTTTAGGGTTGAAAAGAGGCCTGCTGAACCTGTATGCTCTTTGAGCACTCGAGCCTTGGGATCGTGAACAGTTCCTCCCGGAATTCCCTCAACAGTTGGAACAGCAACCTCAACTGGCCCAAACCGTGTTTCAGATATACCAAACGGCTGAAAAATCTCGCTGTCAAAGAGCTTATCCAGTGTTTGTCCAGAGACTTTCTCAAGCATCAAGCCTAGGAGAATAAAATTAATATCGGTATACAAGAAAGGTTTATCATCCTTAACTTTGATGGCATTAATAGCAGAAATCAAGCCAGCTTGGTCTAACTCATCACGGTTTGGAATAAAAGGATCAATGCCGCTACTATGAGAAAGAAGCTGACGAAGGGTTAGCGTCTTATCCACTACTGCAGGATAATAGGTCGATAGTTTCTCGTCCAAGTCCAATTTTCCCATCTGCAAGTAGAAAAGACAGAGGGTCCCTACTCCTACCACCTTGGAAACACTGGCTAGATCATAGGTCAGTCCTGGAACTACCGGAATATTTCCATCCTGAGTTCCTAGATAATGCTCCTGCCAATCTTGTCCGTCATAAAGTGCAAGGCTGGCACCCGGGAAGATGTCAGCCTTGATGTAGTCTGTAATTGTTGACAATGTTTGTTTAAAATTAGTCATTATTTTGTTAGCCAAACCTCAATATTACTCATATCAGTCAGTGCGAGTAGGCTTTCTTTAGTATCTAGATAACTTGAGAACTGTTCCTTTTCAAGTTTCTCATGCAAGGCAACCAAGTCATAGTCTTCAGCTACCTTAAATTCTAGAATTTCCAAATCCCAAGTCTGGTCTGGACTCACTTGGAGGTCAGGACCTTCTGCTTTCTCAAAGTGGATAGACAAAGGCAATTCTTCGCCAAAAAGATTGTCGTAAAAGAAAGCTGCTTGAGCTGTATCAACAACGTTCAAGGTCAAAGACTCGACCGTAAAGTCTGACACTCCTTTGAAATCTTCTTTTTCTTCAACATCTGCGTATTCAACTGTCTTGAGAGTAGACAAGTCATCTTCGGCATGCATCAAAATAAGACCATTCTCAGGTGAGATTGTTTCAAAAGCATACCCTTTTTCCCCTTGGAAAATAGCCTTGGCTTGGTGATCATCACGCGCCAAAAGGTACTCAATCTCAAGTGGATCTGAAACCTTGATAACCACTTTATTAATTTTCTTAGGGCCTTCAACCGCACGGCAACGGTAAGCTGGTGACTCCTCAATCACAAAAAGTGAGTTACGGTCTGTCCAATCTGTGAAGACAGCAAGGGCATTTTCCTCAGTCAAAAGCTTAAATCCTAATGTATTTTGGTAAAAATCAATATTTTCTTGTCTGTTATTCACACGAAAGATTGGTGTGTGAAACTTAAAATTCCCTGATTGCGTCATGACAACCTCCATTCTTTTATATTTTATCCGAAAAGAGCCTGTGTGACAAGGATTTTCCTAAGAAAAAACAGGATTGTAATTTTTTCACATTCTTTCACATAAATTATGAAAATCATTATATTATATTTACCTTAGGACTAGCTATTTCCTCATTTTAGAGTATAATAGAGACTATGAAAACTCTCGTCAATCATTTGGCGTTTAGACATACCTATCAGGGACTCTTTTTACTGCTGATGATAGCTATCCCAAACCTGGCTTTAGGTATGACAACGTCGTATAACAATCAGACTGGGTTGACCTTCACTAGCCTTGAAAGCTGGGGAATTATCGCTGTCAATCTCATTATTTTTTACATTACCTATCTTTGGGCTAAAAATGAAGGTTTGCTTACTCGCTTTAAACTAGACCGAAAGGATACTAAAGCTATTATCTGGGGCTTTGTGCTTATTTTTCTGATGGGAGTTATTGGGAGCAATCTTATGCTACTGACTCACACCAACTACCATGCAGAACTTCAAAGAACTCTTACGACAACGCCTATCCTACCAGTAGCCATTGGCATGATGACCACAGCCTTCTTACAAGAGCTACTCTTTCGCAAGTGGATTTTCTCTTGGCTGGCTCCTTATTCGACAGTTGCTGTTTTAGTGAGTACTGGTCTCTTTTGCCTATTCCATATGCCTACCAACCTTGCCCACCTCCTCCTTTATATTGGAATGGGCTTGTCTCTCTCTATGATTTACCAAAAAAGAGAAAATCTATCAGCTGCTATCTCACTTCATGTCCTATGGAATCTTTTCACCTTAGGTGCTACAATCCTAGTTATAACTACTCCTATGTAACTGAGAAAACTTTCTCAGTTTTTTTGCTACTTTCAAAATTTTTAGCGTAAAAAAATCTGAAGCACTAACTTCAGATTTTTTGTTATTGATTAAAGGTAGAGGGCTTTGAACAAGTATACAGCCAAAATTCCTGCAAGGATTGGAGCTACAACTGGAACCCAAGCATACCACCATTTAGAATCACCTTTGTGCTCACCAAGAACTGATGTTGGCAAGATGTGGTGAAGAAGACGTGGCATCAAGTCACGGGCTGGGTTAAGGGCTGGTCCTGTAGGTCCACCAAATGATAGAACCAAGGCACAAACCAAGAAACCAACACCGATGTGAGCTACAGCAAGAGATCCATTCGCCATTTGGCCTGTTACAGCTTCTTTATCATACCCATATTGGACTGCTTGTGAGACCAATTTGTGACCAAAGTAGTTGTTAGTCAAGGCAAGGGCACCAAAGAAGAGAAGGAATGAACCTGCAAACTCATTGGCAAAACCGTTAGCCCATGCACGATTACGATTTTCTGGAGTATCATCATGATCGTCAACTGCTGAGATCGTTGAGAAGGTACCAAGAATATTGTTAGGGTTCTCAGTTTGTACATAGTAAGGTTGGTGAACCCAAACCACGATAGCTTGACCTACAAAGGCACCAAGAAGTTGTGCAATAAGGTATCCAGGAACACCTACCCATGAGAACAAGCCAGATGCAGCAAGTCCAAGTGTGAAGGCAGGGTTGATGTGGTTACCAGAAACATCACCAAACATAAGGGCTGGCATCATAACACCAAAACCATAACCAAAGGCAATTACAATCCAACCAGATTTGTTACCTTTTGTTCCCTTAAGCTCAACGTTGGCAACAGCACCATTACCAAGTGCTACAAGAAAAGCAGTCGCGATAAACTCAGTGAGGTATTTCAAAACCCATTCACTGGTGAACGCTTCTTTTAGAAAATCATTCATTTGTCTCTTTATTTCCTTTCGATTTTACAATAATTTAGACATCTATCATTTTATCAAGTATAATGTCTGATGTAAAGATATTTCTGAAATGTTTACGTATTATTTTTGAGGTTTTTAAATATGAAATTTAACCAGTTTAGTTACATCCCTGTTAGTCCTGAAATAGCTTGTCAGGAACTCCGTTCTTTGGGCTTTGAAGTCTCTCTAGATGCTAGTGCCAAAGCCAATTTTGAAGCCTTTGTTCGCAAGCACTTCCTTTTCTTTGAAGATACTGATTTGGCTTTGAAAAATTGGATTGCTGATTCAGAGACTGACCTCCTAACCTTCTTCCAATCAGACCGTTCTTTGACTGCTGATGTCTTTGGTTTGGTGGCTCTTCAACTGCTAGGATTTGTCCCTAATGTGGACTTTACAGACAGTGCGGCTTTCCTAGAGAAAATGGCCTTTCCAATCACTTTTGATGGTAGTCTTAACAACCTGCATCAATTGTTGGCGACACGCACACAGTCTGGCAATACCTTAATTGATCAGTTAGTAGCTCAGGATTTAATCCCTGTAAGTAATGACTACGTCTTCTTTAATGGTAAGAGCTTAGCAACATTTGACACTAATCAGCTTCACCGTGAAGTGGTTTATGTCGAAACACCTGTAGATACTGATAAAGACGGGCAGTTAGACTTGGTCAAGGTGACTATCTTACGTCCTAATGTAGACTTCCCAGTTCCAGCCATGATGACCGCAAGTCCTTATCAACAAGGGACTAATGAGCCTGCTTCAGATAAGCTCACCCACAAGATGGAGGGAGACTTGCTCGTCAAACCAGCAGGTGAAATCTCTCTTAGACAACCTGAAATCAAGGTACCAGAGGCAGACCTTATGCCTATCAATCCTGTCACAAAAGCTCAGGAGCGTTTTGCTCACACAGATACCTACACACTCAACGATTACATGTTAGCTCGTGGTGTGGCCTCTATCTATGTATCCGGTGTTGGTACCTTCAACTCAGAAGGTTTCATGACCTCTGGAGACTATCAACAGGTTCTGGCCTATAAAGCTGTCATCGACTGGCTCAATGGTCGTGCACGCGCCTTTACTAGCCGTAGTAGACAGCATACCATCACTGCAGATTGGGCATCTGGTAAGGTGACTACTACCGGACTTTCATACTTAGGTACCATGTCCAACGCCCTTGCTACAACTGGTGTCGACGGTTTGGAGATGGTCATCGCTGAAGCAGGTATTTCTTCTTGGTACGACTACTATCGTGAAAATGGACTCCTCGTCAGTCCTGGAGGATACCCTGGTGAAGATCTCGACACCTTGACTGAATTTACCTATTCTCGTGCCCTATTAGCTGGAGAATACCTACGCCACCAAAAAGACTACCAAGCCTACCTCAAAGAACTAAGCACAGCCATTGATCGTAAGCATGGTGATTATAGCCAGTTCTGGCATGACCGTAACTATGTGCAGTTCGCAGACCGTGTTAAAGCTACTGTTGTCTTTACACATGGTAGCCAAGACTGGAACGTCAAACCGATTAACGTCTATCAAATGTTCAATGCTCTTCCTGACACTCTTGAAAAACACCTCTTCTTCCACAATGGTGCCCACGTTTACATGAATGCTTGGCAGTCTATTGACTTCCGAGAAAGCATGAACGCCTTGATTTGTCAGAAACTCCTTGGTTTGGAGAATGGCTACACACTGCCTACTGTTATCTGGCAAAATAACCAGTCTGAACAGACCTGGGAAGTCCTCGATAACTTTGGACACGACAATGGTAAAAACATTCAGTTTGGTGAGACTGAAGCTAGCATCGCTAACCATTATGAAGAGGAAACCTTCACCAAATACGGTAAAGCTTACCAAAGCTTCAAGGATGACCTCTTTGCAGACAAAGCCAACGCCATCACCTTGGACTTTGAACTGGACCAAGATATCCAAATCAATGGTCGTGTCCACCTAGAGCTCAAGGTTAAGTCTAACACAAACCGTGGTCTCATTTCGGCCCAAGTTCTAGAAATCGGTGACAAGAAGTATCTCGCACCTATTCCCGCACTCAAACGCATGAATCTAGATAACGGCCGTCTATTCAAGGAAGAAGCCTTACGTGAATTGCCATTCAAGCAGGCAAAATACCGTGTCATTACCAAGGGACACCTTAACCTGCAAAATCGTAAAGACCTCCTCACCATTGAGGATGTCACTCCAAATGAATGGATGACTATCGGTTTGGATTTGCAACCAACCATCTACAAACTCAACAAGGGCGACAAACTCCGACTTGTTCTCTATACCACAGACTTTGAGCACACCATTCGTGACAATAGTGACTACGAATTAACTGTGGACCTAAGCCAAAGTCAGATGACATTGCCTTATTAGCTTTTTATGGCTCTATAATTTCTGTAGTGGGTAAAACCACTGTAGAGATTATAGAGCTTTTTAAGTGTACACAAAAAGTCCCAT